>DAIMZG010000060.1:0-10708 GCA_036734065.1 Catalimonadaceae bacterium | reverse complement strand
AGCGTCCGCGCCGCGAGTTCGACCGCGACGACCGCTTCGGCGGCCGGGGCGAACGCCGCGAGCGTCCCTTCGACCGGGGCGAACGTCGGGAGCGCACCTTCGATCGGGGTGAGCGCCGCGAGCGCTTTCCGTCCGACCGCTCACCGGCAGATGCCAGTGCGCCTGAGGCAGGCATGACGCGGCTGTTCTTCAACATCGGCAAGCGTGCGCACATCCGGCCCGGCGACTTTGTCGGCGCCATTGCGGGCGAAACGCAGATTTCGGGTCGTCAGATCGGTGCCATTGACATGTATGACACGTTCTCCTTCGTGGACGTATCGTCCGAACTGGCGCAGAAAGTGGTGACCGTAATGGACAACAACCAGATCAAAGGCATGCGTGTCAATGTAGAGGTAGCCAAGTAATTTTCCCACTTAACCTTTTTGAAAGGCCCGTCTTCGCAGATGGGCCTTTTTATTTGGAAACCCCTGTCCAAAAACCCTACTTTAACCTCTCGAAACGCTTCTATCTTGCCCTGCTATGCGCTACGCTTCCATTGATTCGCAACTTTTCATCACGAACCGCCAACGCTTTGCGGCCCAACTGCTGCCCAGAAGCCTGGCCATCTTCCAGGCCAACGACATCCTTCCTACCAACGCGGACGGCACCTTGCGCTTTCGCCAGAACAGCGATTTGTTCTACCTGACGGGCATTGACCAAGAAGAGACCATCTTGCTGCTGTTTCCCGATCACCCGGACCCCAAGTTTCGGGAGATCCTCTTCGTACGCGAAACCAGCGCGGAGATTGCCGTCTGGGAAGGGCATAAATATACCAAAGAGGAGGCCCGAGCCACTTCAGGCATTGCCCGGGTGCAGTGGCGGCACGAGTTTGAGCGCACCCTGCACGGCCTCATCGGCCTGGCCGAGCACGTGTACCTCAACAGCAACGAGCACAGCCGCGCCGTTGTGGAGGTCGAAAGCCGCGATGCCCGCTTCACGCGCTGGATGCAACAGCACTATCCTCTGCACCGCTACGAGCGGGCCACGCCGATCTTGCACACCCTGCGGGCCATCAAATCCGACACGGAAGTTGCACTCATGCGCGAGGCCTGCCGCATTACCGAGCTGGGCTTCCGCCGCGTAATAAAGTTCGTACGCCCGGGCGTGATGGAATACGAAATTGAGGCCGAATACCTCCACGAGTTTGTCCGCAACCGCTCGCGCGGCTTTGCCTACGAACCCATCGTGGCCAGCGGGGCCAATGCCTGTGTGCTGCACTACATCGCCAACGACCAGCCCTGCCGCGCAGGCGACTTGGTGCTAATGGACGTGGGGGCCGAATACGCCAACTACGCCGCCGACCTGTCGCGCACGTTGCCCGTGGGTGGGCGCTTTTCGAAGCGGCAGCGGGCAGTGTACGACGCCGTGCGGCGGGTGATGCGCCAAGCTACGGACCTGCTGCGGCCCGGCCACCTGCTCGACGACTACCACCAAGCGGTGGGCAAGCTGATGGAAGCAGAACTGATCGGACTAAAGTTGCTCGATGCCGACGAGGTAAAAAAGCAGGACGAAGCGCATCCTCTTTACAAAAAATACTTCATGCACGGCACCTCGCACTACCTGGGCCTCGACGTGCACGACGTAGGTCACCGCTACCGCCCGTTTGCGGCCGGCATGGTCTTTACCTGCGAGCCGGGCATCTATATTCCCGAAGAGGGCATTGGCATCCGCCTCGAAAACGACATTCTCGTCACCGAGGGCGCCCCCGTGGATTTGATGGCCAGCATCCCGGTGGAAGCCGACGAGATTGAAGCCCTCTTGAACGAGGGAAAATAATCTCTGGGAGCTACGCACAAAAGCGTAATCGGGCCCTTACTTATCCCCTTCGTGCCTTATCTTCGTCAGTATGTCCCAAACCATCCGCGTATTTGCGCCAGCCACGGTAGCCAATGTGGCCTGTGGCTTCGACATCCTGGGTTTTGCCGTGGACAAACCCGGCGATGAGGTAGAAATTACTTTGCACGACACGCCCGGCGTACGCCTCACGGCCATCACCGGCGACGAGGGCCGCCTCTCGTACGACCCCGACGCCAATACGGCCAGTGTGGCCGTGGCCCATTACCTGCGCAGCCGGGGCCTGTCGCACCTCGGGGCTGACATTCAGTTGCACAAACAAATGCCTTTCGGCAGCGGAATGGGGTCGAGCGCGGCCAGCGCGGCCGCGGCGGTGTTTGCTATCCATACCCTGCTGGGACGGGACGAGCCCCGCGAAGCCCTGCTGCCCGCCGCCATGGAAGGCGAGCGCGTGGCCTGCGGTACGGCCCACGCCGACAACGTAGGGCCGTCGTTGCTGGGCGGTTTCGTACTGATCCGCAGCTACGAGCCCCTCGACGTAGTGCGCATCCCTACGCCCGAAGGGCTGGCCTGCGCCCTAGTGCATCCGCACCTAGAGGTGCCCACGCGCGACGCCCGCGAGATTCTCCGCCAGCACATCCGCCTGCGCGACGCCATCGTGCAGTGGGGCAACGTAGCAGGGCTGATTGCCGGACTGATGCAAAATGATTTTGACCTGATTGGGCGCTCGCTCCAGGACGTCATCGTCGAGCCGGTGCGTTCCTTACTTATCCCCGGCTTTGACCAGGTAAAAAAAGCGGCCCTGGCCACCGGGGCTTTGGGCTGCGGCATTTCCGGCTCGGGGCCTTCGGTATTTGCCCTTTGTCGCGACCTGTCCACGGCCCGGCAGGTGGGCCAGGCCATGCAGTCGGCCTTCGGACAACTGGGCATTCCCAACGACGGGTACGTATCGGGTATCAACCGGCACGGCCCCGTGGTGCGCACCTCCGTTTCTGCCTGATTTGTTTATGAAGCTTTACAGCACCCGCCGTCAGTCGCCCGCCGTGTCGTGGCGTGAAGCCATCTTCCGGGGCTTGCCACCCGACAATGGCCTCTACCTGCCCGAGCAGATTCCGACCCTCGCCCCGGATTTTTTCCAGCACCTGGCCCATTCTTCCCTCGCCGATATCGCCACGGTGGTCGGGGCCACCTTCCTCCACGAAGAAGTGCCCCTGGCCGATCTCGAAAAAATCGCCGCCGAAGCCTTTACCTTCGACGCGCCGCTGGTGCCCTTGGGTGGGAATAACTACGTGCTGGAGCTTTTTCACGGGCCTACGCTGGCCTTCAAAGATTTTGGTGCCCGCTTCATGGCCCGGCTGATGCAGTATTTTCTGCAGCAAACGGATGAGCAGATCACCGTGCTCGTGGCCACTTCGGGCGATACGGGCAGTGCCGTGGCGCAGGGTTTTTACGGCGTGGCGGGCATCCGCGTAGTCATTCTTTACCCCAGCGGACAGGTCAGTCCCGTACAGGAAAAACAGTTGACCACAGTGGGGGGCAACGTGACGGCCCTCGAAGTGGCGGGTACGTTCGACGACTGTCAGCGCATGGTCAAGGAGGCTTTTCTGGACAAGGCCCTTTCCGAAAAGCTGCGCCTGACTTCGGCCAACTCCATCAACATTGCCCGGCTGCTGCCCCAGTCATTCTACTATTTCTACGCCTACGGCCAGTTGCTGCGCCGCCGGGCCATCGTCCCGGGCGAGTCCGTTGTTTTTAGCGTGCCGAGTGGCAACTTCGGCAATCTGTGCGCCGGATTACTGGCCAAAAAAATGGGGTTGCCCCTCGCCCGGATGGTGGCGGCCACCAACGTCAACGACGTGGTGCCGGCGTTTTTGCGGACGCACCTTTTTCAGCCCCGCCCTTCCGTCCCGACCTTGTCCAATGCCATGGACGTGGGCAATCCGAGCAACTTTGCCCGCATGCTAGCGCTCTACGACGAAGACGCGGCCGCCTTGCGGGCCGAACTGACGGGTTTTGCCTACACCGATGTCCAAACGTCCCAGACGTTGCATACCCTGTTCGAAAGCACAGGGTATTTGGCGGATCCGCATACGGCCATCGGCTGGCAGGGCCTGCAAGACAACGCCCGGCAGCACAGCGCGGGTGCGGCGGGGGTCTGTCTGGCCACGGCCCATCCGGCCAAATTCGGGACGGCCGTGGCGCGCATCACGGGCCAGCCCGTGGCCTTGCCGCCTGCATTGGCCGGGGCCATGGCCCGTCCCAAGGTCGCCGTACCGATGGAAAAATCGCTGGAGGCCCTGCGCGACTGGCTCTTGTCGGCTACTGCCGCAGGGTATTGATAATTTCGAGCACGGCTTTGAGCCCTTCGCGGTCGCCCGCCTCAATGATGTCAATCAGGTGCTTGCGCATGACGGGCGTCAGGGAGGGTTGCTGCTCGATCATGCGGATGATGTCGTGCTTGGTGGCAGCAATGGTAAGCTGATGCTGTTCGAATTGCTGCTGGGCCTCCCAGTCGCGGGCGGCCGAACTCAGACGCAACACCCAATGGGGAGAGGGACTGAGGTGTTTGGGAAACTCGCAGCGGAACACCACAAACTGGGTGAAGGGGGCCGATTCGCCTTGGCTGGTAAATTCGGCACCTTCGTGGGCGAAGTAGTGCGTAAAGGCCAAATCGGGGATGCACAGTGCCCGCAGGTGTGCCGTCGTACAAGTGTGTTTCATATCACGAAAGGTTGGGGCGGCACGGTCGTTGGAAGGCGGACGCACCACGCAAGCAAAGTACGCAGGCTGTCCACACCAACCTGCTCGGAAAGAAAAGCCCTGCTACGTGCGTAATGAAGCATTTCGAATTGCGTCCACCGGGCTTGTTGAGCGCTAAAATGTCTGATACCAAAAGATAGCACCAGACTTACGCAGCAGCCGTCCCTTCAGGATTTGAGCGGGTCGTGTCCCCAGTTTTTGAGCGAATACCGCCAATCGGACGATTCGACATCTCCGCTGGGCTTTTGGGCGCCGTGCCGACCGATGTAGGCATTTACCTTCTGCATGTGGGCATAGTCGTCTTCGGAGAGGTCGGCTTTCTGGGTGCGCTTGATCGCGACGATGCGTTTGCCCGACTTGTGCCCCTTCGATTCGCCATCGCCACTGTCTTGCCCTACGCTTTTCGAATCGTCGGTGTCGAGCCATTTTTCCAGTTCGCTGGGCGACATATTCACCCGCTCGCGGAAGGTGTCATATACCACCTGCTTTTCTTCGTCTTTCATAAAACCGAATTCAAAAAATATAAGTGAACTTACGAATAGCCGCCGGCCAACGTTCAACCAATGGCCACAAAAAGGCCGGGTTCGTCGCCGTTTTCGGTGCGCCACTCGAGCGCGAAGCGCCGTACGTCGCGCGTCCGCATGCTGCTTTCCTGTCCCGTGCCGAGGTGATAGCGGTAACTGTGCAGCGGGCAAACCACTTCGCCCAGGTAATTGACCCGCCCTTCGCTCAGCGAAGCGCCGCGGTGCGGACAGGCATCGGCCACGGCGAAGAATCCTTCGGGCGTACGGGCCAGGCAAATTTTCTGACCGCCTGCCGAAAGGCGACGCGCGCCGTTGAGCGGTACAACCGACTCCGCCTTGGCCCGCGAGGCAAATACTTTATACCATTTCATACTTGTACTGTACGGACACGGATCGTGCAGGTATTGAGTAAACAAACTCGCCTCTTACACCCCCTAAAATTTGTTTTTTACGACTAAATTGTAAAAAACATTCACTTTTTGCTGATATCACCAAACAAAACATCTTTACAGACGTTACTTACCAAAATTGTACGTAGCTATTTTCAGTCTTTTAATAATGGGGCGGTATTTGGTACAGCACCTATCTTTTTCATCAGTGCGGGGGGTATCTGGCCGCTATTTCCGCTCTAGTCGGCGTTTGTGCCGTATTCGTGCCCGCGGATTCCGTATTTTTGAGCGTCCCACCACCACGTCGGCAAGGCGTAACATCTCGGATCACCTTCCGATTTTGCCGATATCCATACGCACTATTGACCCGAAACATTACCATGCCGGGTTACCTAGTTGCTTGATATTCAGCCTATTAGCTCGTAAGTTGAGTTATTGGCCTGCCTGCACCTTTTCCACCCTCCCCTTTTATGATTAAAAATTAGGTCCATGGAGAACTTTAGTATTGTGTACCGTACGGCGCAGGCCGAAATTGCTGTGAGCGACCTGTTTCGCGCTGTCCATCTCACCTGGCATAGCCAAAATCTTGATGTAGAATACCTGGAGGTGCTTTACGTAGCCCAGAAGCTCATACACCAACACCAAGCTACTAACTGGGTCTCACGCATCGAAGGCTCCAACCTGTCCATTGTCAACGACCGCCTCTGGATTGAAAAAGAAATCATCCCGGCGACTCAGCCGGGATTGATGCAACACCTGCTATTTGTGTTGCCTCCCGACATTTTCAAGCGCTACTATGCCGATGCCTTCCTGGATCGGGAGCGCGACAATACGCCCATCTTGGCGCACCACCTCAGCAATTCCCGCGATGCCGTCAACTGGCTGTGGGTGTACCACGTGGCGACCAACTGATAATCGTTCCCTATTTTCTTACAAGCCCCGAAAGGGGCTTTTTTTTTGCTTTTCGGGTAGATCTGAGCCCAAAATGGACGTTTTAATTACATAAAAGTAACTTTTAAGAAATCGAATTTGTATCAAATTATCACCTTTGCCTGAGTAAGTCAAACATCACTTGAATTAGACAAAACCAAGAATTCATCCATTTTTTCCCTCTATTTGGGATATTTATTTAATTATTTCAAGAATAACTCTTGAAAATTTTTTGCATAAAGTAACTTTTCTTACATTTGTGACGTAGGTAAACACCAATTCAAAACCTACATGAGTAACATTCATATTCCACGTCACGGATGTAGCTATGAAAAGACAAATTTACTCGATCGCAAGCGGTCTGATTTTGGGGCTGTTCAGCTTACTGGGTACTGTAGAGAAGGCGACTGCGGCAGACCTGCAGCAGATTCGGCAGCGCGGCAAATTGGTGGCTGCCACCCATGCCCACGCCAATAGCTATCTTATTTATAAGGGCCGCCCCATGGGCTTCGACTACGAACTGCTCCAGGGCTTGGCAAAGCACCTCGGCCTGGAGGTAGAAATTCGCGTGGCCCGCGATGCGCAAGAGCTTTTCTTATGGATGCAACGCGGCGATATTGACCTGATGGCCGCCAGCCTGGGTCAGGGCGATGCCGACGAGTTGCTGGCCGCCACCGACCCGACCCTGTACATGCCCCACGTGCTGGTGCAGCGCCGTCCGTCGGGCATACCGTATCAGCAACTATCCCCCACAGTACGGCATTCGCTGGCCCGCTCGCCCTACGACCTAGCCAACTTGTCCGTACACGTGAAAGCGGGTTCGTCTCCCGGCCTCTACCTCCACCAGATGGCGCGTGAACTCGACATTCCGCTGCGCATTGTGCCCCAAACCAGTCCGCACGAAGAACTCATTGCCCAGGTAGCGGCCGGGCTGCTGCCTCGCGTGGCCACCTACGCCCACCTGGCCCACCTAGAATCGTCACGTTTCGACAACCTCGACGTGGACACCCAGCTCGGCGACGCGCAACCCCTCACCTGGCGCGTACGGGCGGGTGCCCCCCAGTGGCTTAGGCAAGTCAATGCCTACTTGGCCGCCCAGCGGCGGAGCGGTCACCTCAATTTCTTGTACCGGAAGTACTTCCTCAACGTGAGTGCCCACCGCGAGCGTCACGAAAGTGGCCTGCTGACAACCACCTCCGGGCGCCTGTCGCACTACGACGACTTACTGCGCGGCCAGGCTGAGCGCCTGGGCTGGGACTGGCGCCTGCTGGCGGCCCTCGTCTATCAGGAGTCGCGCTTCCGGCCCGATGCCGTGTCGCCTGCCGGGGCCCGGGGCCTGATGCAGATTATGCCCGCTACGGCCCGACGCTACGGCCTCAAGCAAACCTTCCATCCGGAACACAATATCCGGGCTGGCGTCGAAAACCTGCTCATGCTGAGTGAGTTATGGATGCGCGTACCAGACCCCGACGAGCGGCTCAAGTTTGTGCTGGCCGCCTACAACGTGGGCGTAGGTCACGTGCTCGACGCCCGCCAACTGGCCCGCAAGTACGGCAAGAATCCCGACCGCTGGCGCGACGTAGCCCGCTTTCTCGAGGCCAAGTCAGAACCCCGCTACTACACCGATCCGGTGGTTCGCCACGGCTACTGCCGGGGATCGGAGCCGACGCGCTACGTCACGCAAATCCTGGCACGTTATGCCCAATACCAGCAGGCCGTGCCCGCGCCAGACGAAGTGGAATTTGACCGCCGAGTGGCCTCATGGCGCGACTACCTGATCATCAAGAGTCGCCTGGGCGAAAACGAACTGCTCTATCGTCCCCTCATCACGCGCGGGCAAATGCTCGGCACTGGCAACGATCAGCAAGGCTGACCGACCCCTATTACTTACTCCTTTTTTGCATTTTTTGGCCCGGCTCGTCCGGGCTTTTTGTTTTACCAGAATGCGTCGGGGAAGTGGTCGAGCTGGTGCCCTTGCGGGGATAAGACAATGGCGACAATGTCGAAGCGGATCGGGCCAGCCCAGGGGTGCAAATGCAAATACTGGTCGGCCGCCGTCACGATGCGCCGCACCTGGGCAGGCTGCAAGGTGGCCTCGGGATAGCCAAAACGTACTGAAGAACGGGTTTTGACTTCGACAAACACCAGCAATGGAGCTTTGCGCACGATCAAGTCAATCTCGGCCCGGCCATGCCGGAAATTGTGGGCCACCACGTCGTAGCCTTGCCCCAAAAAATACTGCGTGGCCAGGGCTTCGCCCTGCCGTCCGCGCCGGAGGTGTTCGGCCATGCGTAGAGAAGTAATAGGGGCTTAATATGATGACGGGGCCTGTATTCACCAAAAAAGACCCCCCTTTTCCAAATGCATACTGCACAAATTGGCATTCGGAAATCCCTTGGCATATTTGCGTGTGAAACCATCGCCCGTGTCAGTTCGCCGATTACCCGCCGAATGGGAGCCGCAAAGCGGCATCCAGCTTACTTTTCCGCACCGCCACGGCGACTGGGCCGCCGACTACGACCGCGTGCTGGCCTGTTACCTCGACCTCACCCGCCAACTGACGCGCTTTGTGCCCGTCTTGGTGGTCTGCGACGACGTGGCCGCCACGGCCCGCCTGCTCGACGACTGCCCCGCCGACCGCTTGCGCCTGGTGGCCCTGCCCACCAACGACACTTGGGCCCGCGACCACGGCGCCATCACCGTGTTGGAAAACGGCCAGCCCTTGCTGCTCGACTACATGTTCAATGGCTGGGGACTCAAGTTTGCCGCCGATCAAGACAATCAGCTTACGCAGCGACTGCACGCGGCGGGCATTTTTGGCTCCGTGCCCCGCCAGGTGCCCGGCCTGGTACTCGAAGGCGGCTCTATCGAATCGGACGGCGCCGGTACGCTGCTGACCACTGCGGCCTGTCTGCTGTCGCCCAACCGCAACGCCCACCTCGGCCCGGCCGATCTGGAACAGAAACTCCGAGCCGACCTGGGCATTGACCGCTGCCTGTGGCTGCACCACGGCGAACTAGAAGGCGACGACACCGATGCCCACGTGGACACGCTGGCCCGCTTCTGCGACCCGCACACCATCGCCTACGTGCACTGCGACGACCCGGCCGACCCGCACTACCCCGCCCTGCAAGCCATGAAAGGGGAGTTGGAAACGTTTCGGACGGCCGCGGGTGCCCCCTATCGGCTCGTGCCGCTGCCGATGGTGCCGCCCATACGGGCCGAAGATGGCCACCGCCTGCCCGCCACCTACGCCAACTTCCTGATCACGAACGGGGCTGTGCTGGCACCCACTTACGGTCAGCCCACCGACGCGCAAGCGCTGGCGGCGCTGGCCGCCGTTTTTTCCGGACGGGAAGTGGTTGGTGTGGACTGCCAAGCCCTCATTCGGCAGCACGGCTCGCTGCACTGCGCCACCATGCAATTTCCGTTGGGCGTGTTGGCATAGAGAAGTTGGTTTTCAAGGATTTAGCTGCCGGATCATGGCTTGCATATCAGCCTGCGTACGGCTGCGCAGCCGCAGCCGCAGTGCTCGTCCCAGCCCGAATTTGCCCGCCACGTAGAGCAAACGAAACCGCCACGGGGCGATGGGTTCGGCAGTGAGGAGGTGAAAATTATTGAAATGCACATAGTGCATACCCAGTTCGGCAGCAATGTGGCGCAGCGTCTGGGGCGCGTAGAGCGCCACGTGCTGGCCGTGCTCGCGGGCGTAGTACCACCAGTCGTCGGGCGCGGGCAGCGGGTCGGGCACCAATTGGGTCGAGAAAATGAGGTTGGGCGCAATGGTCACCATCTTCCGAATTTCGGGCAGGGGATCGGCCAGGTGCTCGAAGGTCTCGAAGGCCGTCAGGGCCTGAATGGCCATGCCGGGCTGGTATTCGAAGCCACGGGCCACCAGGTTTTGGGTGTAGGGATCCGACCAGTAGTAGTCTAGCCCGGCATCGCGCATCATCCGGGTGAAAAGGCCGTAGCCCCCGGCGTAGTCAAGGTAGCGGTGCTGCGGGCCAAAGAGGAAGTAGAGCAGCGTAAGCGTAGGCTCGGCCAACGTGAGGTTGCGGGCAATGATGCCCGTATCGGTGTAGTTGATCGGGCTGGCGTAGGCCTCTTCGAGCCAGTAGGGTGCCTCGGTCTGCACAAAATGACAACGCGGGCATTGGTAATAGGCCACGTCGTATTTGGCCAGCACGCGCGTTCGGAAGCGAAAATCCGCCATCGTGCCGCACACCCGGCAAGGCATGGGAGCTGTATCAACCGTCATGGCCCGAAAGTCGG
>DAIMZG010000059.1:0-10740 GCA_036734065.1 Catalimonadaceae bacterium | reverse complement strand
CCGTCTTTGAGGGTACCTTTGTAATGTACCGTAACGTGATCGCCGCTTTTTGCTGATGCCATAATAGAGGAAGTGATTTAGTTCAAAATCTATTCAACGCGTATTAGAGGTATCTGGATACAAGCGTTTGTGCTGCGCACGCACCAAAACCTAGACATCTTAAAATTAGGAAAGCCCCCGGTCAATCCCAAGTTTGACCGGGGTTGAAAAGCCGCCGCCGATCTACGATATTTGTTTTACGCACTTTTGCACGTTTTTACCTGCTTACCATGTACGATACCCTCCGGCCCGACCTTCGGGCCCAACTCGACCAATTACGCACCGATGGCCTCTACAAGCGCGAGCGCCAAATCACCACGCCCCAGGGCGCATCCATCAGCACCACCGAGCGCGACGACGTGCTCAACTTCTGCGCCAACAACTACCTGGGGCTTTCGTCGCACCCGCGCGTGCTGGCCGCCGCCCACCGCGCCCTCGACAGCCACGGCTACGGCCTCTCGTCGGTGCGCTTTATCTGCGGCACGCAAGACATCCACAAACAACTCGAAGCCCGCCTGGCCGAGTTTCTGGGCACTGAAGATACCATCCTCTACGCCGCTTGCTTCGATGCCAACGGCGGCGTGTTCGAGCCGCTCTTCGGTTCCGAGGACGCCATCATTTCCGACGCCCTCAACCATGCCTCCATCATTGACGGCGTGCGCCTCTGCAAGGCGCAGCGTTTCCGCTATCAGCACAACGATATGGCCGACCTGGAGGCGCAACTGCAAGCGGCCGCCGGGGCGCGTCACCGGATTATCGTGACCGATGGGGTGTTCTCGATGGACGGCACTATCGCCCAACTCGACAAAATCTGCGACCTGGCCGACAAGTACCAAGCCCTGGTGATGAGCGACGAATGCCACTCGACGGGCTTTATGGGCAAACGCGGCCGGGGGGTGCACGAATATCGCGATGTGATGGGCCGGGTGGACATCATCACCGGTACGCTCGGCAAGGCGCTGGGCGGTGCGCTGGGCGGCTTCACGTCGGGGCGCAAAGAAATTATCGAGATGCTGCGGCAGCGTTCGCGGCCCTACCTGTTCTCCAACACGCTGGCGCCCGCCATTGTGGGCGCTTCGATTGAGGTGCTCGACCTACTCACCGAAACCACCGAACTGCGCGACCGCCTCGAAGAAAACACCCGCTACTTTCGCCAGCAAATGACCGACGCAGGCTTCGACATCAAGCCCGGCGAGCACCCCATCGTACCCGTAATGCTCTACGACGCCACCACGGCCCAGCAGTTTGCCGAGCGCATGCTGGCACAGGGCATTTACGTAGTAGGGTTCTACTACCCGGTGGTGCCGCAGGGCCAGGCCCGCATTCGCGTGCAGCTTTCGGCCACCCACACGCGGGCGCACCTCAACCGGGCCATTGCAGCCTTCACGGCCGTGGGGCACGAACTGGGCGTACTCAAAGCTACTACGGCCTGACGATGTCGGCCCGTAGAAGAAGCCATCGGAGGGGGGCAGTTTGCTGGCTGGCCGTCGCCGGGATTTGGTGCGCCTGCACGGCCGCGTCGCCCGAGCAGTCGGCATCGTCGGGCGCAGCCGTGACATCGGCGCAGGACAGCCTACGGCAACGTGTGGACAGCCTTTCGGCCGAAATCCGGCGTTCGGTGGGGCGTACTGACAACCCGGACGTGCAGTTAACCCTCTATGCGGTAGAGGCTTTTCAGGCGTATGCCTACCATTTTCCCGACGACACCCTCAGCGCCGAATACCTCTTCAAGGCCGGGCAGCTCTACGCAGGCGTGCTGGGCGACGCTCAGGTGGCCCTGCGTCAGTACGATCGGGTAGTGCAAGGCTATTCGGCTTCTGCATATCGCCCAATCGCCCTGTTCATGCGCGGCAATTTGCACCACGATTTGGGCGATACGGCTTCGGCGCTGTCAGATTTGCGTACGCTCACCGCGACGTACCCCGGGCACGCACTGGCAGCGGATGCCGAAGCGCTCATGCAGTTGATCAAATCGGATGAGGTGCCCATCGAAGAATGGCTGCGGCGGGCCAATACGCCCGACGCACGCTGACGAAGTCAGGTCTGTTGGCCCGCCAGTTTGGTGGTGTGCGGCACGGCCTCGGTGCGGGTCGGTGCCTTTTTTTCCGGTTCGGGCTGCGGCGCGGGCAGTTCGTCTTCGTAGAGGTACCGTATGAGCTTTTCGCGCAGTTCGGTGATGGACAAATTATGCTCTAGCCGGCCGTTGAAGGCAATCGAAAACTGGCCCGTTTCTTCCGAGATGGTCAGCACCACGCTGTCGGTTTGCTCGGCCATGCCCAGCGCCGCGCGGTGGCGCAGGCCCAAACTGGCCGGAAGGTCCGACTCGGTAACGGGCAAAATGCAGCGGGCGGCTTTGATGCGGTTGTTGGCGATGATGACGGCGCCGTCGTGCAGAGGACTGTTTTTGTAGAAAATGGACATCAGCAACCGCTTGGAAACTACGGCATCAATCAGATCGCCCGACTCGGCGTAGAACTTCAGTTCGCTGCCCCGACTGAGGACAATCAGACCGCCCGTATTGGAGCCGCTCATCGCCTTGACCGCGTCGAGGATGGGCTGCAAGGCAAAACCCTGGTGGCTGGGGTCGTTGCGCCGGAAAAAACTGCGGATCAGGTTTTCGTTTTTCGAAAAAGTAGTACGCCCAATCAGGATCAAGAATTTACGGATTTCCTGCTGAAAGAGAATGATGGCAGCCAGCACTCCCACGCCCACAAACTGCTCCAGAATGGATGTGAGCAACTCCATGCCCGCCGACTTTACGATCAGGTAGAGCAGGTAGATGGAGATAATACCAATAAAAACTTTCACGGCCACGCTGCCGCGCGTGAGCATGTAGAGTTGATATATCAAATAGCTCACCAGCAGGATGTCGGCCACATCCACCCAGGTGATCTCCAAAAAACCGATGTTAAAAACCAGAATCAAAACCAACGCATTTAAATAGTTCTACGGTCTGAATGGCCGGGCGGACGTCGTGCACGCGCAATATTTGCACCCCCTGCGTCAGTGCCATGGTGTGCATCGCCGTAGTGCCATTGAGGGCTTCGTCCGGCGACAGCCCCAACGTTCGGTACACAAACGACTTGCGCGAAACCCCAATCATTAGCGGACGGCCCAGCACCCGAAAAGCCGACAGGCCACGCATCAGTTCGAAATTCTGCGCAGGCGTCTTTGCAAAACCTATGCCCGGATCTATAACGACGTCGTAAATGCCCATTTTGCTTAGAATGTAAAGCTTTTTTTGAAAAAAATCAACCACTTCGGTGATAAGCTCCTCATACGTTGTCATTTGTTGCATTGTACGGGGATTCCCCCGGGAATGCATCAGGACGTAGGGCACCTGCAAATCGGCGACAGCCTCCCACATCTGCGCGTCGAGTTGGCCGCCGCTCACGTCATTGACCAAATTGGCCCCCGCCGCTACGGCCGCCCGGGCCACGCTGGCCCGAAACGTATCTACCGAAAGCACCACGTCGGGCAGGGCTTGCCGCACGGCGGCCACAGCGGGCACCACGCGGGCGGCTTCCTCGTCGGGCGAAATGTCATCGGCCCCCGGGCGCGTAGAATACCCGCCCAAATCCAGCATAGTGGCGCCCTCGGCCACCATCGTGCGCGCCCTTTCTACCACGACTACCGGGTCGGTGGTGCGACTACCCGCAAAGAACGAGTCGGGCGTCACGTTGAGGACTCCCATCACGACGGGACGGCGCAGATCCAGCCAGCGCGATCCGGTACGCAGCGTGGTGGCAGTAGGGGGGAGTGAATGAAGCATGCGCAAATTTTGGTGGTGAATGCGTAATTTTGGGTGAGGATTTTTGCTTAATACCCGCCAAATCAAGATAACTTGGAAAACCAGACCGAAAGCGAGTACCGACGGGTAATGACGTACTGCCGTGACTTATTCGAACGCAAAACGCACGATTACGGTACGGCCTGGCGTATTTTGCGCCTGGCTTCCATCACGGATCAGATTTACATCAAAGCCCTGCGTATTCGTTCCGTGCAAGAGAAGGGTACCCAACGCGTAGCAGAACCCCTGGCCCTCGAGTTTGTTGGTATCATAAATTACAGTGTAATGGCGCTGCTGCAATTGCAGTTTTCGCCCGACGATCCGCTGGACGTGCCCTTCGCAGACCTAGCCCCGCGCTACGACGGCGTAGTAGCCGAAAATCTGGAGCTGCTCCGGCGCAAAAATCACGATTACGGCGAAGCCTGGCGGCATATGCGCGTTACTTCCATCACCGATATTATCCTGATGAAACTGCTGCGTACCAAGCAAATCGAAGACCACCAGGGCCACACCGTGGCCTCGGAAGGCGTGGCGGCCAACTACCGCGATATGCTGAACTATGCCGTTTTTGCGTTGATCAGGTCGGACTTCCTGACAGAAACAGAAAAAGTATGAGATACGTCGTTTGGCTATTCCGCGTGCTGACGGGCAGCCTGTTTATCTTCTCGGGCCTTATCAAACTCAACGATCCGGTAGGCATGCAGATCAAACTCGAAGAATATTTCGAGGTGTTTGCCCACGACTTCGCCAACTGGTTTTTGGTGTTTGTGCCCTGGGCTTTGCCCCTGGCCTTGCTCATCAGCACCCTCGAGGTGGTGTTGGGGGCGGCCTTGCTGGTGCGCTTCCGGCCGTTGCTTACGCTGGGCACGCTGCTGGCCCTGACGGTTTTTTTCACCTTCCTGACTTTCTACTCGGCCTACTTCAACAAGGTCACCGACTGCGGCTGTTTTGGCGATGCCATTCCCCTTACCCCTTGGCAGTCTTTTGGCAAAGACGTCATCTTGCTGGTGGCCCTCGCCACCTTGCTGGCCGGACGGCGCCACCTGGGGCGTCCCAGTGGCCCGGCCCTGGGTTGGGGTTCGGTGGGCGTGGCCACGGCCCTTTCGCTGGGGTTGGGGGTGTATGCCCTGCGCAACCTGCCACCGCTCGACTTTCGCCCCTACCGGGTAGGAGCCGACCTGCCCGCCCTCATGCAGCCTTCGGGCGAGCTGAAATATCACTACATCATGGAAAAAGAAGGCCGTCAGGAAATCCTGACTACCTATCCCACCGATCCGGCCTATACTTACAAGGACATCGTGCTGACCAATCCCGAAGTGTTGCCCAAGATCACGGACTACAGCGTCTGGCAGGACGAAGGCGACGTCACCCAGCAGACCTTCGAGGGCGTACGGATGCTAATTGTCGTGCATCAGGTGCAAGACCTGCCGGCCGACCGCTTTTCGGACATTAATCGGCTGAGCGAAGATCTGCAGGCGCGCGGCCTGGCCGATACGTGGGTGCTGACGGCGGCGGCTCCCGAAGCATTCGAGCCCTTCCGGCACGGAGCGCAGTTGGCCGCACCCTACTATTTTGCCGATGCCACGGTACTCAAAACCATGATCCGGTCCAACCCCGGCCTGATCCTACTAGAAAACGGCGTGGTGCGCGGCAAGTGGCACTACCGCAACGCACCTTCGGCCGACGAGGTGGCCAGTCGCCTGGCTCGCCCCGCTACGGCTCGCCGCTGATGGAAGCCCGCCTCTACTTGCTGGGCATGCCCGGCAGCGGCAAGAGCACCTTGGGCCGTCAATTAGCCCAGGCGTGGGGCTGGGGCTTTACCGACCTGGACGAGACCATCGCGCAGGATGTCGGGCTTTCCATTCCCGAAATTTTTGCCCGTCACGGAGAGGACTTCTTCCGCGAAGCGGAAGCCAGTGCCCTGCGGGCCTGCCAAACGGCGCCCTTGGTGGTGGCTACGGGCGGGGGAACGCCCTGCTTTCACGACAACCTAGCCTTGATGAACACCCGCGGCCTGACCGTCTGGCTCGCCGTGTCGCTGGCCGAGTTGAATCGCCGCCTCCAGCAAAGCACCCCGCATGCGCCCCGTCCGCTACTGGGCAGCGCGGGCCAGCACGCATCCCGGTTGGCAGCTTTGCACGCCGCCCGCGCCCCCGTGTACGCCGGGGCCAACCTGCATGCCCACGGCGATGCCCTCACGGTCGGCGCGCTGACCGACCTGATCCGTCAGCACCAGCCTGCATTTGCACCTATTTATCCAGCAAAAAAATGAACCCAAGGCATCGGATTCAAAGTAATGATCGTATGAACATTGCGTTAGAGGGGTAACATGATCAAGGCGGGACGTTTTCTTTTTTTTTGTAGCTGGGGCTGGCTGATTTTGCTGACGGGGGCGCAAGCCCAGTACGATTTTTCCCTGACGGCCCACGCGACCAACACCCCTACGGGCCTGCTGAGCCAGTACATTCGCCACGCCTCCGTTACGGGCGAGGAGGGTGCCGCCGGTGCCTTTCTGGCCGACTGGTGCCAGGTGCAGGGGCTGCATGTTCGGCACTTCAGCCAATCCGACTCCAGCTACAACTTCGCCGCTTCGCTCTATCCGCTCACCGATAGCCTGCCCAACATTGTCCTGATGCACCACATTGACGTGGTACCGTCCGGCCCCGAGGAACGCTGGGCCTACCCGCCCTTCAGCGGAGCCGTCGTGGACGATACCGTCTGGGGCCGCGGGGCCATTGACTGCAAAGGATTGGGCGTGATGCACGCTTTTGCCATGCGTGAGTTTGTGGAATCTGCCCGGCGGCGGGTGTTGCCCTACAACGTGACCCTGCTGGCCGTTTCCAACGAGGAGGTGGGCGGACATTATGGCTCGCGCATCATCACCGAAGAATACCTCGGCGAACTCAACCCCGTGGTGGTGTTTGGCGAAGGCGGCGGCGGCGTAACGGGGGCCGTGCCCTCGCGACCTGAAGTACAGGTGTTTGGACTTTCCGTAGCGGAGAAAAGCAACCTTTGGCTGCGGATGCAGCTCAAGTTTGCTACGTACGGGCACGGCGCGGCCCCGCCGGCGCAATACGTCAACAAGTCCATGCTCAAGTCCCTCTACAAACTCAACAACCGCAAACCCAAAATTCGCTTTTCCGAAACCACGCGCCGGATGTTCCGCGAGGTTGGCGAACTGGAGGGCGGTGTCAAGGGCTTCGTGATGAAGCACATTCATTGGCCAATCTTCCGGCCCTTTCTCCGGCGTCATTTGGCACAAAATCCCCTGCACGAGGCGCTGGTAACCAACACCGTTACGCTGACCAACATCTCGAATCCGCCGGGACCGCCCAACGTGATTTCCAGCGCGGCCACGGTCTATGTGGACTGTCGGTTGCTGCCCAATACCAACCGCAAGCGCTTTATTCGCGACCTGCGCATGGGCCTGTTCGAACCTCGCTTCGAAGTAGAAGTGCTCGACGAAGCACCCGAAGCACCGCCCACGCAGCCCGATGCCTTTTTCGACGTGATGGCCGCGGCCGTCAAGACCATCTATCCGGATGCCCGCGTGGTGCCCATTCTCTTCCCCGCCTCCACCGACAACGACTACTACCGCAGCCAGGGCATTCCTACCTACGGCTTCTTCCCCTTCTTGCTTTCGCCCGAGATGATGGCCAGCGTGCACAACCTCAACGAGCGCATCGGCGTGGCCGACCTGCACACGGGCATCCGCATCTACCGCGAGATGCTCGAGCGCGTGCTGCGCGTAGGTACGGCCGATGCCGTCGAGGTGGACAACAAATAAAAAGCGTCGCCCCCAGCCGGGAACGACGCTGTAAATAGTTGGGATATGCTACTCGCCCTGACCCAGCGAGTAGCCACGTTCGCCGTCGAACATGTACAGGTTCTCGGTCTTGACGGCGTCCAGCCCGTTGTCGTATACAACCTGCAGGAGTTGGATGATGTCCGTCCCCGACAGGGCGTCGCCCTCTTCGGTGGCCGTGAAACGGCAACGCCAGTGGTCGGTCAGGAAGGTTTCGGACATGCCTTCGGGATACACCTTCACACCCCGGTTGGTGATCATCTTGAGCCGGATGCCCGCCGGAGTGATGTCGCGCAATTGCTGGCCGAGGGTATCGGTCTGCTGGTGCGGCCAATCGAGGAACACATCCACCCCGATCAGTTTCTTTTCGGCGCGGGGCAGGTCTTTGAGGGTGACGTTGAAGTTGGCATTGGGCGCGTCGGCATAATTTACCACCCCCAGTTTTTTGGGCTTTTCGCCCAAGCGTGCGATCACCGCGTCGGCAAAAGCCTGCGTGCCAACGCGCTCCTTGCTCAGACCGCCTTCACGAAACAAATCTACGGTATGAATGCCGTCTTCGATGGTGCACAGCCAGGCATTGTGAATTTTTTCGGCTACGTCGCCTTGCCCCATGTGTACCAGCATCATGATGGCTCCGTTGAGCAGGCCCGACGGGTTGGCAATGTCTTTGCCCGCAATGGTGGGCGCCGAGCCGTGAATGGCCTCGAACATGGCGCACAGTTCGCCCACGTTGGCCGAGCCGCCCATCCCGACTGATCCGGCCACCTGGGCGGCGATGTCGGAGATGATGTCGCCGTAGAGGTTGAGCGTCACGATAACGTCGAACTGGCCGGGGGCGTCGGCAATCAGGGCCGAGCCGATGTCAATAATCCAGTGCTCTTTCTCAATATCGGGATACTCGGCCCCGATCTCGTCAAAAACTTTGTGAAACAACCCGTCGGTGAGCTTCATGATGTTGTCCTTCGTGAAGCACGTAACCTTTTTGCGGTTGTGGGCGCGGGCATACTCGAAGGCGTAGCGGATGATCTTCTCCGAACCGGGCCGGGAGATCAATTTCAGGCACTGGTACACATCCTGCGTTTGGCGGTGCTCGATGCCCGCGTAGAGGTCTTCCTCGTTTTCACGGACGATCACCATGTCCATGTCGGCGTGCTGGGTGGCCACGTAGGGGTGGTAGGAACGGCAGGGCCGCACGTTGGCAAACATGCCCAGGGTTTTGCGCGTCGTTACGTTGAGGCTCTTGAAGCCCCCGCCCTGGGGCGTGGTGATGGGCGCTTTGAGAAAAACCTTGTTGGTGCGCAGCGACTGCCAGGCATCGGGGCGAATACCGGCGCTGGTGCCATCGAGATACACCTTTTCGCCAATTTCGATGCGTTCGTATTCGAGGCGCGCACCGGCTGCGTCGAGTACGCGCAGCGTGGCCTCCATAATTTCGGGGCCGATGCCGTCGCCATAGGCAACGGTTATTTTTTGTTTTTCTGACATAAGGAGTAGGATAGCGTCCGGAAAAATTGGATTAGTGGTGGGCGAAGTTAATGACGAACGTCGTAAAAAAGTGGATTTCCCCGTTTTTTTAACCTCTCCGTACCCGATTTACCAAATGACTCGCTACAAATTTCCTCCCAGCAGGCCTTCCCGCATATCGGGGTTGACGGCCACGGCAATAATGATCGAGATCAGCAACCCAATGGTGGCCATTATCAGATCCTTCCCGATGATGCGGAACGCCTTGCGTGCCGACCGACGATCATCCAAATATCCACGCAAGCCCATGGCCACTTCGCGCCCGCCCAACAAACCGAGAAATACCCAGGTGGTGCTCATGGGTACGTTGCTCAGTTCCTTGAAGACGAAGAGGATAATGGCATAGACAAAGTCAATGAGGGAGGCCGCCCGGATGTCGGTCACGGCCGTTTTTTCGGTTACGATCCGCTGAATGCGGTCGCCGCGCAGGTAGAACAATACCCCTAACCCCAGAAAAATGTAGCCCGCAAATATGGCAAACTCGGCCAGGTTGAGTTGTCGTGGCAGGTAAATGGCGATGTTGGCCGCATCGTGGGCGATCCAGAGCGACCAGAGCGCCCCGCTCGATACCCACTGAAACACCACCCAGCCCGGATGGGCCTTGCCCCGGAGGATGCGCTCGATCAGGGCATGGAGCAAAAACCAAATGGCAATGGCCGTCAGGAAAGCCACCACGTAGCCGCTCAGGCTTTTGAGAATTACGCCGCCAACCGCACCGGGCTTGCTCGAAAACGAACTCAGCAGCAGAAACGTCGTCGAGACGGGCATCCGCATCCGGGTCAGGATCAGCAGGATGATGGGCGCGGCCACTTGCAAAAACGCGAAGGAGGTGGGGGCTTGCGAGAAGCCTTCCGAAGCCAGCCGCTGCGAACTGACGTCGCCATCGTAGCTGAACCAACTGTAGCCCACCGTAACCAAAAAAATGAAGGCAATGTAGAGCCACAGCACCCACCACTTGCGGTCGCCGTTGGAGGCGATGAACGTGCCGATGGTCTGGATGCTGTCGTTGGCAATGGCCGAATAGCCTGCAAAGGCAAAGCCTACCCACATGGCCACCCCCGGATACGGATAGCTGATCCCCGCCACCCCCAGGGCCAACCCGATGAAAATCAGGAAGGAACGCTCCTGCCGGAAAATCTCTATGAAATCACGTCCGCGGAAAGAAGAATTTGATTTTGTACCCGTCGGTACCTTTGGGGGGGTCGCCATTTGTGCGCCTTTTGGGCAAAAGTAAGGCAAAGGTAAGCGAAGATCAGACGGTTAATATTACCCCAATGTTAAAATTGCGTGTCTGGAGTTGCTGAAGGGTCTGGTCGAAGGCCTCCTCGTAATGGGTTAAGACTTGTGCCGATCGCCCAAAATAGCGCGTCAGGGACGCAAAATCGGGCTGGGCCGATTGCTGGATGGTACGTTCGTAGAGGTGCACCAGCACCCGGGCGCACGAATGCGCATCGCGATAGCGCGACACGAACGACGCTTCGATGAAGCGCCGCAGGTGCTCAGGAAAATGGACGGCATCCGTTATACCCCGGTCGGCCAGGGCCGCCACTACCACTTCGGGATCCACCTGCGACAGCCCCCG
>DAIMZG010000058.1:0-10756 GCA_036734065.1 Catalimonadaceae bacterium | reverse complement strand
TCGAAGACCACGTGGACGTAGGGGCCAACACCACCATTGACCGGGCCACGATGGGCTCGACCTTCATCCGCCGGGGCGTCAAGCTCGACAACCTCGTGCAGGTGGCCCATAACGTCGAGATTGGGCCCGACTCGGTGGTCGCCGCCCAGGCGGGTATATCGGGTTCGGCCGTGCTGGGCGCACGCTGCTCGCTCGGCGGGCAGGTGGGCATCACGGGCCATTTGCAGATTGCCAACGGCACGCGCATTGGCGGTCAGTCGGGCGTCATGCGCTCGATCAGTAAAGAAAATCAGGACTTTCTGGGCTCGCCCGTGCAAGAACTCAAAGACCACCTCCGCTCGGCAGCGGTGTACCGCAAGCTGCCCGATCTGCAGCGCCGTCTTGAGAAACTTGAGGAAAAAATGATAGCTTTGCTCCATTCGCAAAACCACTAATGTACACCAAGCAGCACACAATCAAAGGTTCGGTGACCGTCTCGGGCGTGGGGCTTCATACGGGCGCTTCGGCGCACATGACTTTCGTACCCGCCCCGGTGCACCACGGCATCAAGTTTCAGCGCATAGACCTGGAAGGCGAGCCGACCGTTGATGCCGACGTGGACAACGTGGTGGACGTCTCGCGCGGCACCACCATTGAGCAAAATGGCGCCCGGGTGCACACCGTCGAGCACACGCTGGCTGCCTTAGTAGGCTTGCAAATTGACAATGTGCTCATCAAACTCGATGGCCCCGAGCCCCCCATTATGGACGGCAGCTCGGCTCAATTTGTAGACGCCCTGCAGGCCACGGGCCTGGAAGAACAAAACGCGCTGCGTAATTTCTTTGAAGTAACCGAGAGCATCCATTATTCCGACGAAGCCAGCAACGTCGAAATTGCGGCCCTGCCCCTCAATGACTACCGCGTCACGGTGATGGTAGACTACAACTCGCCGGTACTGGGTAGCCAACACGCTTCGCTTACCCACATTAGCGACTTCCCCGGTCAAATTGCTTCTAGCCGCACCTTCTGCTTCCTGCACGAGCTTGAAGCCCTTTTTCGGCAGAACCTCATTCGGGGAGGCGACCTCAACAATGCCATTGTCGTAGTAGATCGCCAGGTAGAACCCGAAGAACTCGACTACTTGGCCGACCTGTTCGGGCAGCCCAAGGTAAGCGTGCAGTCCGAAGGCATTCTCAATAACGTCAAGTTGCGCCACCGCAACGAACCCGCCCGGCACAAACTGCTCGACGTGGTGGGCGACCTGGCCCTGGCCGGACGTCCCCTCAAGGCGCAGATTCTGGCGGCCCGGCCCGGCCACAAGTCCAATGTGGCTTTCGCCCGCAAGCTCAAGCGGGCCATGCGTGCCCAGGATCAGGCGCAGGTGCCCGCCTATCATCCCAACATGCCCGCCGTGTTGGACATCCATCAGATCACGAAGGTGTTGCCCCACCGCTACCCCTTCCAACTGCTCGACAAAATCTTTCACCTCGACGAACAGTCGGTGGCCGGTATCAAGAACGTCACGATCAACGAACCTTTCTTTCAAGGTCACTTTCCCGGCAACCCGGTTATGCCCGGCGTGCTGCTGATCGAGGCCATGGCCCAGACGGGCGGCATCCTGATGCTCAATACAGTCAGCGACCCCGAAAACTACTGGACGTACTTTATCGGGATCGAGAGCTGCCGCTTTCGCAAGGTGGTCATTCCCGGCGACACGCTCGTGTTCAAGTGCGAGCTGCTGGCACCCATCCGGCGCGGAATTGCCAAGATGAAGGGCGTGGCCTACGTGGCCGACACCCTCGTGTGCGAAGCAGTCATGTCGGCCAGCATCGTAAGAAAACAATGACTAAATCTCCCCTAGCGGCCATCCATCCCGAAGCGCGACTCGCCGACGACGTAGTTGTCGAGCCGTTCACCGTTATTCAGAAAAACGTCGAGATTGGCGAGGGTACTTGGATTGGCGCCAACGTCACGATCATGGAAGGCGCCCGGATCGGGAAGCACTGCAAGATATTCCCCGGGGCCGTGGTGGCCGCCATTCCGCAAGACCTCAAATTTATCGGCGAAGAGTCGCTGGCCATTATCGGCGACCACACCGTGGTGCGCGAATGCGTTACGATCAGCCGGGGCACAGTGGACCGGCACCAGACCGTCATCGGCCAGCATTGTTTGCTGATGGCCTACGTGCACGTGGCCCACGACTGCACCATTGGCAACCGCTGCATCTTGGTCAATGCCGTACAAGTGGCCGGGCACGTGCGCATAGACGATTTTGCCATTGTAGGCGGCGCGTCGGCCGTACACCAGTTTGTCAAGATCGGCGCTCACGTGATGATCGGCGGCGGCTCGCTGGTACGCAAAGACGTACCGCCCTTCATTACGGCGGCCCGCGACCCGCTCAGCTACTGCGGCATCAACTCGACGGGGCTGCGCCGACGGGGTTTTTCGGCCGGAAAGATCAGCGAGATTCAGGACATTTACCGCCTGCTCTACCTGAGCGGGCTCAACAACTCGCGGGCGCTCGCGCGCATCGAGGTAGAGCTGCCCGCCTCGCCCGAGCGCGACGAGGTCATCCATTTCGTGCGTTCCTCCGACCGGGGGCTGATGAAGGGCTACCACAACGAACGGCACCCGGTGCGCTCCTGACCAATGAGGCCTTCCGCGACGCTGCACACCCACCAACTGGGCAAGCGCTTTCGGCGGGAATGGATTTTTAGTGACCTCACCCTCGATTGGCGCAGCGACCAAGCCTACGCCATCACGGGCCGCAATGGCTCGGGCAAGTCCACCCTTTTGCAAGTACTGGCCGGTTTTCTGCTGCCCGAAGTGGGGCAACTCCGCTACACGGTGAACGATCGGGCCGTGCCGCCCGAACAGATTTTTGCGCACCTCAGCCTGGCCTCGCCCGCACTGGAACTGATCGAAGAGTTTACCCTTGCCGAACTGCTGGCATTTCAGGCGACCTTCAAGCCGTGGCCTGCCGACCTGCATCCCCGCCACTTTGCCGAACGGGTGGGCCTGCGCTATTCGGCCGCCAAACCCATTGCGCACTTTTCGTCGGGCATGAAGCAACGCGTCAAACTCGGGCTGGCCCTCTACGCCCAAACGTCCTTGCTGCTGCTCGACGAGCCCACCGTCAACTTGGACGCCGCCGGTACGGCCTGGTATCAGGAAGAAATCGTGCATCATACCGCGGGCCGCCTCGTGATGGTGGCCTCCAACCTACCCCAGGAATATACTTTCTGCCAGCAACGCCTTCACCTCGACCCGGCATGAGCAAGCGCGATTTTTTTGCAGATGTGTACGACGTGGTGCGCCTGGTGCCCCCCGGGCGCGTAACTACCTACGGAGCCATTGCGCAGTACCTCGGGGCCAAAGGCAGTGCCCGGATGGTGGGCTGGGCCCTGAACCAAGCCCACGCCTACCCCGACGTACCTGCCCAGCGCGTAGTTAACCGCGCCGGACTACTGACGGGCAAGCACCACTTCCCGACGCCCACCGAAATGGCCGAGCGGCTTATAGCAGAGGGCATACAAGTAGAAAACGACCGGATAATAGATTTTGCGGAACGATTCTGGCACCCTGCCGAACATTTGGGCTGATACACGTAGAGGAACAGGGGTACGCCATTTTTGGGTACGCGCTGAGCGATTTTTTTAAACACGTGGGGCAATAAGCCCACGCATTGCGCTTTTCCAACAGCGCCAGCGGCCTTTAACTATTGCGAGATTAGGGATATGCTACTTTTTTCCAACATGGAATTGTTACCTGCTTACACTGAATATCCGATCAAATATTCAACAAAGTAATTTTTTTCCCAAAAATAATTAAAATAACTTTGTAACCAGAAGATAAAAGGCGATTTATGAAAGAAATAATATCCATTTTTTTTAAACAGTGTTTCTTCCTGTTTCTTTTGTCTGCCTTGACAAGCTGTCTGACGGCACGTAAGAATCACTACTTGCAACCAGCCGAGCAGCCCAGTGGTACGTTGCGCGTTTTTGAGCGCGCCGAGACAGAAGCATACCGCCTGCAGGTTTACGATTTGCTTAGTATCCGCATCAATGTCCTCGACGAGGAAATGGCCGGATACTTCAACAATCAGCCGAAAGGTACCATGCGCAACATGGTTTCACCGGCCGATCTGTACATCAACGGATACAGCATAGATCAGGAAGGCTTTGTCGAGTTGCCCGCCATCGGGCGCATCCGGGTACTGGGCCTCACGCTCAAACAAGCTCAGGACACGGTACAGGCTACGGTGGCACAATTTCTTAACAGCGCCACGGCTACCGTCAAACTGGCAAGTTTCAAGGTGTCGGTAACTGGCGAAGTCAACAGTCCGGGCTACTATTTTATCTACAACGAACGGCTCAACCTGCTCGAATTGCTCGCCCAGGCCGGGGACATGACCGACTTTGGCAACCGCAAGCACGTGAGCCTGATCCGGCAGACAGAATCTGGCTCGGAGGTAATCAGTATTGACCTGACCGATCCGGCTTTTCTGAGTTCTCCTTATTATTTTATTCAGCCCAACGATGTTGTATATGTCCCCGCGCAGCGGGTCAAGTTTGCCAAAGAAAACTTAACTTATCTCAATCTGCTGGGGATCCTGTTCGGTGGCTTGGGTGCGCTGGCATTTTTTCTGTCCACACAGCGGGACCGCAATTAAAATAAGCTAATGAATTTGATTAGGATATGGAAAAGACAATCAATGTAAAACTATGGCTCTGGCGGTTTGTGCACCACTGGTACTTCTTTGTCCTCAGCCTGCTGATTGCTTTTGGCATCGCGCTTCTCGTTGTACGCACCACGCCGAAAGTCTATCGGGTGAGCAGCACGTTGCTGCTGCGCGACAACTCGCATCCGGCCACGCAAAATGGCTCGCAAGATTTTATCAAGGAGATGGATATTTTCACGCTCAAGAGCGAGCAGGCCGACGAAATCGGCGTCCTGACGTCGGTCTCGAACGTGCAACGTGTGCTTTCCTATCTGGATTTTGGCGTCACCTATTCGGAACAGAAAGTATTGCGTTCGGTAGAGCTTTATAAAGACTCGCCCTTCGTGGTGCAGATAGACTCTGCGCAGGCCCAAATGCTCAACGTTCCCATTCGGGTAGAAATCATTTCGCCACAGAAGTTTCGGTTGCACGCCGAAGCCGAAGAGGCCTACCTGTACTATCCGGCCGAAAAGCGCACTGCCCTTACTCCGCTCCAGGACGTGACCCTAGAACTGACGGGCGAGTTTGGCAAGCCCTTCCAGCACCGTTACCTGAGTGCCACCCTGCAATTGCGCGACTTTGAGGCGGCCGATCAGGAGCGCGAAATGTATTTCGAGATTGGCGAATCTAAATCGCTGGCCGAAGCCTACGCCTCAACGCTGTCGGCCACGCCCATTTCGAAGGGGGCCAACATCATTCAGCTATCGGCCAACGGCACCAACGTCGAGAAGCAAGCCGACTTCCTCAACGAACTGATGCGCGTGTACATTCGTGATGAACAAGAGAAGATTACGCGCGTGGGGCAGCGCACCATCGAATTTATTGACACGCAACTCACGGGGGTGAGCGATTCGTTGCAGCGCGTGGAGGGCAACTTGCAGGACTTTCGCGCCAGCCGCAATATTATGGACATCAATACGGCGTCGGGCAATTTCACGACGCAGTACACCCAGTTGGACAACGAGCGCTCGAAACTGCGTACGCAACTGGGGCAATACGAACTGATTCGCGACTATCTGCGCCGCAGCACGGCCAGCAGCACCGTAGTGGCCCCCTCCTCGGCGGGTATCGAAGACCCGCTGCTCAACGAATTGCTTTCCGACTTATCCCAGCTCAACCGGGAACGCTCGGCCCTGGCCACCACGGCGCGGCAGAGCAACCCCGTCGTCCAGAACCTTGATTCACGGATCGAAAATATCCGGGCCACTTTGCAGGAGAACGTTGCCAACCTCATTGAAGCCAACCGTCGCTCGCTGCGCCAGATTGATCAGCGCATTGGCGCTGTGCAGGCCAAGATCAACCAGTTGCCCGAAAACGAACGCCAACTTGTCAACATTGAGCGTAACTACCGCCTCAGTGACAATCTCTACAATTACTTGCTGGAGAAGCGCACGGAGGCAGGCATCGCCCTGGCGGCCCAACACAGCGAAAAGAGCATTCTGGATCCGGCCCGGCTGGCTTCGCGCAAGCCCGTTTCGCCCGATACAAAAAAGATTTTTATACTGGCGCTGGTGGCCGGCCTGGCCCTACCCGTGGCCCTGATCGTCGTCCGTGACAGCCTGAGCGACCGGGTCATGTCGCGTCAGGACGTGGAGGCGGTTACCAACATTCCGGTGGTGGGGGTGATTGCCCACGACCGCTATGCCCATAAGGCCACCGTACTCGAAAAGCCCAAAACAGCCGTGGCCGAGGCATTCCGTTCCATCCGGATTTTTTTGCAGCGACTCACCCTCAGCGCCGACGAACGCATCATCGGCGTGACCTCTTCGGTGGCGGGCGAGGGCAAATCGTTCTGCGCCATCAACCTGGCCGCTACCTATGCCCAGGCCGGTCACCGGGTTATTCTGCTCGACACGGACCTGCGCAAGTCCACCATGAAAGACCGATTCGCGCTGAAGGGCCAACCGGGGCTGTCGGCCTACTTGCAGGGCAAGTGCCCTTTGGAAAAAGCTATTGTTGCCGACAGTACCCTGGGCTTCGACCTGCTACCCGCCGGCGAGGTGCCAGAAAACCCACTCGGCCTCATTGAACAGCCCCGCATGAGCGCGCTATTCAAAGACTTGCGCCAGCACTACGACTACATCGTGGTGGACACACCGCCCATTGGGCTGGTTTCCGAATACCTGGTGCTGCTGCCACACATTAGCTACACGTTCTACGTGACGCGCTACAACTACACCAAGGTGGGGCACCTCAAAAAAATTAACAACTTATATCAACAGCACGAACTCGGCAAGGTGGGCATTCTCATCAACGGGGTGAATGTGAAAAAAGCATACGCCTACGGCTACTACGAAACCGAATATGGCTATGCATAAGGCTTTTGCCTAGCCCCCGTTCCAGCCCATGACACGTCTGGCTACCCTTTTGTCTGGTTCCGAGAGCCTCCGGAAATATACCACCAATATTTCCTGGTTGCTGGTCGAGAACTTTGTTCGCTACGGACTGGCGCTGGCCGTGGGCATCTACACGGCCCGCTACCTGAGTCCCAACGACTACGGCGTGCTCAACTACGTGACTAGCTACGTAGCCCTGTTTTCGGCCTTTGCGTCGTTGGGTATTGACTCCATCGTGGTGCGCGACCTGGTGCGCGACTTCGACCGCCGCGACGAGATTTTGGGCACGGCTTTCTTTTTGAAATTAAGTGCCGCCACGCTAATGGTGTTGCTCATTGTCGGGACGCTGCTTTTCAGCGAAAAAGACGTACTGACCAAAACGTACATCCTTATCATCGCGGCGGGGGAGTTTTTCCGCGGCTTCGAAGTGGTCAATTGCTACTACCAAGCTAAGGTGCTTTCTAAAAGGGTAGTGCGGGTACAGCTCTACATGCTGGTGGGCAGTTCGGTGCTCAAGTTACTGCTCATTTTTCTAGAAGCTGCCCTGATTTGGTTCGTGGTGCTGACCTTGGTGGGTATCGTAGCCGGGGCAGTGGGTTACGTGATCATTTATCGCCGCGATCGCCTCAAGCTACGGCAATGGCGCTTTAGCCTACCGCTGGCCAAACGACTGCTCAACGACTCCTGGCCGCTGACGCTCAACACCGTAGCCATGCACGCCCACGCCCGCATAGACCAAATTATGCTCGGCGATATGGTGGGCACCTTCGAGCTGGGACAGTACGCCGTGGCGTTAAGAATGATCGAAATCTTCAATTTTGTGCCCGTAATCATCCAGCGCTCGTTCGATCCGGCCATTGTATCGGCCAAAATGCAGAGCCAAGCCTTGTATCACCAACGACTGCTGGGCATGTACCGCCTGATGTTTCTGCTTTTTCTGTGCGTAGCTATTCCGGCCTTCTTCTTCTCCGAGTGGGGCGTGGTACTCTTGTTTGGCGAAGCATACCGTCCGGCGGGGGTGCTGCTTTCGCTGCTGGCCATTCGGCAGCTTTTCACCAACATGGGCGTGGCCAAAGGGGCTTTTATCGTTAACGAAGACCTGTTTCGCTTTACTTTGTTCTCGACAGTGATCGGCGTAGTGTTCAACCTCACGGCTAATTATCTGCTTATTCCCCACTATGCCGCCATCGGCGCCCTGATCGCCACGATCATCTCCTACACGGTCAGTATTTTTCTGGTTGATTTTCTTTTTGTCAAAACCCGTCAGAACGTAAAGCGTGCTTTATGGGGGATGCTCACTTTCTGGCGCGTGGGTCAGGTATTGAAAGACAAAATGGGCGGACGCCTCTGATCTCGAAAATAGCCTTTGCGCACTATGATGCAACTCAAACCCTTCGAATACGACCAGCTGGCTTGCCCCCATTGCGGAACCCCCCATCCTCAGGTGCAAGGCGTCACTTTTACGGGCTTGCACGTGATGGCCGACTGCCGGTGCCAAGCCTGCGGCACGGCGTTCTACCAGGACTTGCCCATGGGCCACGCCCTGACCATGCCCATCAGCATTGGCAAGGCCGACGGCCGCCTCTACGATCACCACCCTAATGCCCACATCTGGTTTGCCGATCGGCTGCGCGATGCCTACCGTCAGCCCCATACAGAGGCTGTGCCCGTCGAAAAAATTGTGCACCATGCCGCCTCCCGGGTGGTGATCGTCAACACCCTCGACATGTGGTATGGCCACGGGCTGCTCAAGCTTTTCAATGTGCAGGCCCACCTCGACAACCCCGACCTCGGCGTGGTGCTCATCATCCCCCGCGAACTGGAGCCACTCGTGCCCGCTGGCTGCGCCGAGGTCTGGATCGTGGACATTCCGCTCGGCCAGCTCACGGGCTGGTTCACCGACTTCGATCGCTTTGTCAACCGCGAACTCGACCGCTTCGAGCAAGTCTATCTCAGCCCTAATCCGCCCCATCCCAACACGACTAAGATTGACTACGCCCGCTTTTTGGGCGTAGCGCCCTTCGACATGCGCGAGTTTACGCACAAGGCGCCAGTAATCACCTTCATTACGCGCGAAGAAAACTTCGAGCGCTGCTGGCAAGCCAGCGAGACGGAGTACCGCTTTATGAAGGGCATGCGTCGGTTCAAACAAGAAGAACGGATGCGTCGCTACGCCATCACCCGTCAGGAACAGCTCATCAAGCAGACCATCCGACTGATTAAAAAAGAGTTGCCCACGGCGCAGTTCAACGTGATCGGCATCGGGCGGCAAGGCAGCTACGAAGGCTACGCCCGCGACCTGCGCGTGACCCAGCCCAGCAGCCGTTTTCAGATTGACAACGCCACCCACTACGCCCAAAGCCACATCGTGATCGGCGTGCTGGGGTCGAACATGCTGGTGCCCTCGGCGCTGGCCGCCGCCAGCATTGACATTATCTGCCACGATTCTTTCTACCGCAATTTGGTGACAGACCTCTGCGTACGCCACAACGACTACCGCTGGGCCCTTTTTCTATACCGCTATCTGCCCAAATACGCCACCCCCGTCGCTGTGGCCCACAACGCCGTCGCCATCATCAAAGAGTACGATAGCTTCCGGCGAGTAGTGGTTGGTCAGCCAATCCCCGCCGTAACTCCTTCATAAATTTTTCGAATCAACGTAACCGTCAACACATCAAGCCTTATGAAAGTAGTCATACTAGCGGGTGGTTTGGGTACCCGCCTTTCCGAAGAAACCCACCTGCGCCCCAAGCCCATGGTCGAAATTGGCGACAAGCCCATCCTTTGGCACATCATGAAAATCTATTCCAGCTACGGCTACAACGAGTTTGTAATTTGTTTAGGCTACAAGGGATACATGATCAAGGAATACTTCGCCAACTACTTTCTGCACAGCTCAGACGTCACCATTGACCTGAGCCGCAACCAAATCTGGCACGAAGACACCCACGCCGAACCCTGGAAAATTACGCTGGTGGACACCGGCAACGAGACCATGACGGGCGGACGCGTCAAGCGCATCGAGCGCTTTGTGGGCGGCAAGCCCTTTCACCTCACCTACGGGGATGGCCTGAGCGACGTCAACATCGCCGCCCTGGTAGATTTCCACCAGCAACACGGCAAAAAACTCACCGTAACGGCCGTGCAGCCTTCGGGTCGCTTTGGCGCCCTCAACCTCTCGGAAGCCGACCGGGTAGATTCGTTCATGGAAAAACCCAAAGGCGACGGCGCTTGGATCAACGGCGGTTTTTTTGTCTGCGAACCCAGCGTGTTTCCCTACGTGGACGGCGACCCCATCATCTGGGAACGCGAGCCGATGGAACAACTGGCGGCCGAATCGGAGATGATGGCCTTTCGGCACGAGGGTTTCTGGAAGCCCATGGACACTCTACGCGACAAACGCGAACTAGAAGAAGAGTGGGGCTCGCACCGCGCTCGCTGGAAAACATGGAAATGAAAGACTTTAGCCAATACCGCGGTCAGCGCGTGTTCGTCACGGGCCACACGGGCTTCAAGGGCGCGTGGCTCTGGCAGTGGCTGCACCAGCTCGGCGCCGAGCTGAAGGGCTACGCCCTGGCCCCCCAGCACCCAGAAGATATTTACCTCGCCATCGGGGGCGACCAGATGGGCGATTCGGTCATCGCCGATGTGCGCCAGGAGGCCCGCCTCCGGCAAGAAATCCTCGATTTTGCACCCGACTACGTGTTTCACCTGGCGGCCC
>DAIMZG010000057.1:0-10803 GCA_036734065.1 Catalimonadaceae bacterium | reverse complement strand
TGATGGTGGTCAGCACGGCCGTGGGGCCTACGCTGTACGGCAGCCTGCTCGACGTCGGGTGGTCCTTCGATCAGATGCTCTACCTGAGTCTGATTGTGCTGGCAGCCAGTTTTGGCTACAGCTTTCGGCTCTACCCGGCCTACACGTGGCGGCGCTGGCGGGTGCGCTGGCGACAACGGAATTAATCTTCCTTCCGAAAAAACCGCGCCGTCAGCCCGGCACCGATAAAGTAGCCAGAAGCATTGATGCCTTTGCCCGCCGAAACATCTATCTGAAAATTGGAGGTAATCAGGTAGGAGCCGCCCCCGTTGAAGCGCAGTTTGAAATCCTCGAGGCCTTCTATTTCGCCGTAAGGCTCGACGAACAGCCGCAAGCGACGGCCCAAGCGCATTCCCACCGAAAACGTGTAGGACAAATCGCCAGGCAGGTCTGCTTGCCCCACCCACCCGACCGTACTGCCCAAACGCCAGCGATCCGTGATCGTGTAAGCTCCCGACAAGTACATTTCAGGCAGTACGGCGGTGCCTCCGTCTTGCGGAGAGCCCAGCAAAAAGCCCAGGGCCGCGAGCGAGAGTTGGTCGTTGCTATAAATGTCTATCACCGTACCCACCCCAAACCGTGTGACGGCACCGCGCGCAATTTCAAGGTCTAGGCCTTCGGCATTGATGGGCCGCGTGACGCCCCAAGTACCGATCACACCCACTTCCAAACCTTCCAGGAGTCCGTAGCGAATTTCAAATTCGGGATAGAGCCACTCCCGTTCGTAGTAGCCCTCGGGGCTTCTATCCTCAGTAAATTGCGCCCCTGCTTCGAATTGCAGGCGCCCCGGGTTGAGGGCGCTGGCGGCTCGCGACTGGTCAGGACGGCCAATGGATATTTTCTCTACGTCCCGACCCTGCGACCAGGCACTGGGGCCTACGAGCAAGGCCCCCATCAAGCTAAAAAAGTAACGAACGCTCATTCCGGGTAGCTCAGAAAAGGATGGATAAGCGGATTTACGCGGGGGCATCTTTGCAAAAGCTCACAAATGCGATGAAGAAAATCCTGTCAGGTTTTCGGTTACCGATGGCACGAGTTGCGCGATGCCTGCTTAGTTTACACAACTTAAGTATGAGTCTATGATTACTGTGTTCGAACACGAAACGTTGCGCGTGGGCGAGCGGGGCTTCACGGCGGCGCACCACGCCGCCCTATCGCGCTGGCAAGCCCGGCGGCCCGTGCCTTACTTTTCGCTCAGGCCCGGTGCGGTTGTGTGGTCGCACTACGTCGGCAGCCTGCGAGTCGGTACGCTCACGATCGAGATTCTGCCCAAGATCGGGCGCGACCACCCGGCGGCAGCGTGGCGGGCGGTGCTGCACACCCTGCTCTGCCGGGGCTACGGGGTGTCCACTCCCCACGGCCTGGCCCACCCCGCTGCGCCCGGCCATTGGCTACCCGACGCCCTGCTGGCTGCCTACGCCGATGCCCTCGGACAACTGGCCCGGCGCGGCTGGCAAGCCACCTACCGCCCGTCCGACGAACACCTGCCCACCCTCCGCGGCGCGCTGCGCACCACGGCGCACCTGCGCCACAACGCCCTGCGACCCACCCGCTTTGCCGTACGGTGTGTCCGGCAAGACACCTTTTCGGCGCTGCACGGGGTATTGCAGCAAGCCCTGGCCAGCGGGCGACGCCTGGCGGGCAGCCCCGCCCTGGCCGCGCGCCTGGCCCAAACAAGCCGCCTGGTACCCCAGGGGCCACCCGTGTCCGATCCGCTCGGCTGGCTCGATCGTCTGGCCTACGATCGCCAGACCCGCCCCTACCGGCCCGCCCTGCAACTGGCCCGTCTTCTGCTGGCGGCGGCCGTGCCGGCCAGCCCCGTGGGCTTGCCCGTGGTGGCTTGGCTCTTCGACGTGCGGCGCCTTTTCGAGCGGTACATCTACCGCCAACTGGCCGACACCTGCCCGCCCGAAGGACAATTACGGTGGCAGCGCAGCCATCCGTTTTGGGGGACGCACCCGTTGCGGCCCGACTTGGTACTGCAGCGCGGTGCCCACACCTGCGTGGTGGACGTCAAGTGGCAGCACCCTACGCCCACCGCGGCCGATTTGCGGCAAGTGTACGTGTATAGCCGCTACGCGGGTGCCCAGCGCGCGGTGCTGCTTTTTCCGGCAGCCGAAACGGCCAGCACCGTCACGCGGGACTTCCACCCAGCACCTGGCGACACGGCCGTCGCCCGTACGTGCAGCGTGCAGCAATGGCCCTTGCTGGCCCGGGGAAAGCCGCCCGGTTGGCAGGGAGCGGCGCTCTGGGAAAGTCTGCTGCCGCCTTGACCTACCCACGAAAACTGATGCCACCTAACAACCTGCCATGCCCTGCGTTATTTAAGAACGGCCTGACAAGCGCCACCAAATAATTGAGTTTACGAATATGCTAAAGTGGATAGACATCATGCGATTTGCCCGGGAGGGCAATCCTGCTCCTGACCAAGAAATACATCACTCTGACGAAGAATGGCGGCAACGCCTCAATGCAGAAGAATACCGGGTGCTGCGCGCGCACGGCACCGAACGCGCCTTTTCGAGCGAAATGTGCTCGCGCTTTGAACCGGGCACCTACGCCTGCGCCGCGTGCGACAATTTGCTTTTCGACGGGCAAAAGAAGTTTGAGTCCGGGACGGGCTGGCCTTCCTTCACGCAGCCCCTCCGCGAAAATGCCGTTGCCTACCGCCTCGACACCAGCTACGGCATGGAGCGCGTCGAGACCGTCTGCAACAACTGTCATTCGCACTTGGGGCACGTTTTTCCCGACGGCCCGGGCCCCAGTGGGCTGCGCTATTGCATGAACGCCGTGGCCTTGCGCAAGGTAGAAAATCCCCAAACGGCCCCTTCCGAAAACTAGCTTCAGATATCTCCCAACTGCGGCCGCAGCAAGATTTCTTCCACAACGGTACGTTCTGACAGTGCGTAGGCACCAAAGACCGCGTCGGCGATGTCTTCGGGCGTCATGAAGCGTTCTTCGGGCAAGTCCACCCCGTCCCAACTGCGGGTGCGCGTAGCGCCGGGCAATACCGACGTCACCCGAATTTGGCTCTCGCGCAGTTCGGCCCGCAGGGCACGGGCCAAGCCGTGGAGGGCGTGCTTGGTGATGGAATAGGCCCCGCCGTTGGGGTAGGCCATCAGGCTGGCAATGGAGTTGATCATGAAGATGTGGCCGCGCGGTTGCGCGCGCATGGCGGGCAGCAATTTTTTGGTGAGGTAATAAGCCCCCATCAGGTTGATCTGCATCATCTGTTCGAGCACCTCGTCGGCTTGCTCGCTGACCATGCCGGGCTCGAAATAGCCCGCGTTGTGGACGAGCACCTCGGGAACCGCACCGAGCGACCCGACAAAGTCGGCGAAGGCCAGCACTTGTTGCTTTTCGCCCATATCAGTAGGCAATACGTGGAGCTGGGCATCGGGATGGATATCGGCTACGACTGCTTTCAGGTCTATCAGGCCTGCCGCACGGCGGGCACAAGTGGCCACGTCGAACCCGGCAGCGGCAAAGCGCATCACCAGGGCGCGGCCAATTCCTTCGCTGCCACCCGTGATTACGGCTAATTTTTTCATAATTTGTAAAGGTATTTACTTCCGTAAGCATGAAGTTATGCCCGGAATTTGTTCTAAGCCTACGCAAGAAAAATGAAAGCGATCGGTAGTTATATGATTTTCCTCGGCTCGCTGTTTCGCAACATGGAAGCCTTCGCCGTCTATCCGCGTCGCGTGGTGGACGAAATGATGAACATCGGCGTCGGTTCCCTGTTGATCGTGTCCATCGTGTCCTTTTTTATCGGTGCGGTTACGTGCGTACAAACGGCCTATAACCTGATCAGCCCCCTCATTCCGCTCTACATCATCGGCATGATCGTCCGCGACATGACCGTGCTCGAACTGGCCCCTACCATCACGTGCGTGGTGCTATCGGGCAAGGTCGGCTCGCACATTGCGGGCGAATTGGGTACCATGCGCATTACCGAGCAAGTGGACGCCTTGGAAGTAATGGGTATTAATTCGGCCTCGTACCTGGTGCTACCCAAGATCATCGCGGCCCTGGTCATGATTCCGGTGTTGGTGGTGCTGGCGGGTTTTTTATCGTTACTGGGTGGCTTCTTGGCCGGCTCGCTCACGGGCGTCATTACCGAAAACGAGTACATTTACGGCATTCGCTACGAGTTCAACGCCTATAACGTCACCTTTGCCATGATCAAGTCGGTGGTGTTTGCTTTTCTAATCTCGTCCATTTCTTCTTTCAAAGGCTACTTCACCCGGGGCGGTGCCCTGGAAGTAGGCCAGGCCAGCACTACGGCCGTTACCAACAGTTGCATCGCTGTGCTGTGCGCCGACTTTGTGCTGGCCCAGATTATTCTCTGACGCGCCACAACGCCTCACCCGCCATTTGCGTCTGTAATGCGACGACGTTGCTATGATCGAAATCGAAAACATCAAAAAGTCCTTCGGCGACAAGACTGTGCTCAAGGGTATCTCGGGGCAATTCAAGGACGGGATCAACAACCTCATTATCGGATCGAGCGGAACGGGCAAGAGTGTACTGCTCAAGTGCATTGTGGGACTGATGCGCCCCGAGGAAGGGCAAGTGCGCTACGACGGGGTGGACTTTTACGCCTGCGACGGCGACACCCGCAAGGAAATCCGGCAGCAAATCGGGATGCTCTTTCAGGGCAGTGCCCTGTTCGACTCCAAAACGGTGGAAGAAAATGTGCGCTTTCCGCTGGACATGCGCAGCCGCATGCGCACCGACGAGAAAAACAAACGCGTGGCCGAAGTGCTCGAACAAGTGGGACTGGGGCACGCTGCCGACCGAATGCCCTCCGAAATCAGCGGCGGTATGATGAAGCGTGTCGGCATTGCCCGCGCCATCGTCATGAAGCCCAAATACCTCTTCTGCGACGAGCCTAACTCGGGTCTCGACCCGCAGACGTCCATCACGATTGACGAACTTATCGGACAAGTTACGAGCGAGAACCAGATGACGAGCATCGTCGTCACGCACGACATGAATTCGGTGGTCAATATCGGCGACCACATTATGTTCTTGGCCCAGGGGCACAAACTCTGGGAGGGCAACAACCGAGAAATTCTATTTGCCGAAAACGAAGAGCTGCAAAATTTTGTATTTGCCTCCAAGATCATGCGGAGCGTCCGCGATGTCCGCAACGCCGAAGCCAACCAGTAGAGACGCGATTCATCGCGTCTGAACAGGCCAATGATTCATCGCGTCTGCACGTACCCCAAATATCAAATCAAGAACGCACCCGGCGACGTCGTCCGCGCCGCGGGCGCGCCGTGACGGGCTCTTGGGTATTTTCGGAGCGCAGCTTGCGCAAAAAAGGCCGGAACTCTTCGATGAACGTCCGCGACCAAAACTTGACTCCGTCTTTGGTGGCGGCCCGCCCGATCAGGTGCGCCGACACGGGCGAAGTGAGCAGGATGAACACAATGATGGCCAGTGCCTTGACGGCCACCAGCGTTTCGTTGAAATAGATGGCAATGCTGCCCATAATCAGCCCCAGGCCCATTGAGCCGGCCTTGGTAATGGCCGACATGCGCACGTAAAAATCGGGAAAACGGATAATCCCCACGGCCGACACGAGCATAAAGGCCGTGCCCACAATGAGCATAAAAGCACAAATAATTTCGATGAGGCTCATAAGGTCATTCGTTGCGGCGATCTACGCGCTGGATGATAAAATACGCAAACGAGATCGAACCCAGAAAAGTGATCAGGGCCAGCAGCAAGGCCACGTCAATGAAGGTGCGCTCGGTAAAGATCGAGAACACGCCGATGATGCAGATCACCGAAGTCGAGATCAAATCAATGGCCGAGATGCGATCGGCCAGCGAAGGGCCTTTGATGAAACGGTAGAGAATCAGCAAAATGCCCAGGCTCAACAGCGTAAGGCAGACCAGCAAGATGGTTTCAAAGGCGGTGCTCATCGGGTAACGGCTAAAATTCTTCGTTCAAATCCTTCTTTTATACTCTGCTTGAGGGCTTCGGTTGCTTCGGGTTCTACGTGGATGGCGTGCACGTAGAGGTAGCTGCGGTCTTCGGACACTTCGAGCGAGAGGGTGCCGGGCGTGAGCGAGATCATATTGGCCAGCAGCGTGATCTCCAGGTCGGTGCGGGCATTGAGGGGCAGGGCCACCACGCCCGGCTTCATGTAGAGGGGGGGCGTAATCACCTCGTAGGCCACGCGCAAGTTGGCCACAAACAGTTCTTTGAGAAAAAACAGCATCAGCGACACGATGCGGGGCACGCGCTGAAAGTGTTTTTTATTGTAGAGAAAAGAAAGCAGCCAGAGGGCCGTGTAGCAGCTCGTCCAGACCCCGAGCGATACGGCGGCATTGCCCTGCATGCCCAACCCGTATTCGAGCACCAAGTCGGCCAGCACGACCGACATAATAAAGTGGAAGAGGATAGGCTTCATGGTCGGACAGTTTTTTGGGCCGTGAGCGAGGCGTCGGCCGGGTTTGTCGCCGCTGTTCCTTCACCGAGCACAGCTTCGATGTAGTCGGCCGGGCGCAGCAATTGGTCGGCGGCGCGCTGCGCCAGGGCCACCACCGGCCCCACGTAGAAACTGACGGCCAGGATCAGCGCCGTAAAAACCGCCACGGGCAGCACCAGCCACCGCGCTTGCGTCAGAAAGGCGCGCTGCGAGCGTACCAGCGGGCGGATGCCTTCGGCTTCGCGCGGGCTCTGCTTCCAGAACACCTCGTTCCAGGTTTTGGTCACGTAGAAAAAGGTAAATACGCTCACCCCTAGGGCCACGGCCACCAGCACGTATTCTTCGGCTACCAGCGCCGCCCGGACGAGCATAAACTTACCCCAAAAACCCGACAGCGGCGGCACACCACTCAGGGCAAAGCCCGACACCACAAAGGCGAAGGCCACCACCGGAAAGTCGCGGTACACCCCGCCCATCTTGGACAGTTGCAACGAGCGGTTGAGCCGCCGCACCAGCCCCGTGATCAGAAACAGGTTGGTCTTGACCAGCACGTTGTGAATGACAAAGAAGATGGCGCCAGCAATGCCCAGGGGCGTGTAGATGGCCAGGCCCATCATGGTGTAGCCAATTTGGCTGATGATACTGAACGAGAAAATCTTGCTCATGTCGTTCTGCGCCACGGCGCCCAGCACGCCGCTCACCATCGTCAGGATGGCCACCAGCCACACCACGGGTTGCAGCACGTCCATCTGGGCCGGGAAAACAAGGGTAAAAAAGCGCAGCATCGTGTAAACCCCCACCTTGGTGAGCAGTCCCCCGATCATGGCCGTAATGGCCGTGGGGGGCGTGTGGTACGAGGCCGGCAGCCAAAAGTAGAGCGGAAAAAGGGCTGCCTTCACCCCAAAACTGATAAAGAAAAATACGGCGGCGATGGTCACGAGTCCTTGGTCGGGCACTTGCGGCAGGCGCAGGGCCAGGTTGGCCATATTGAGCGTACCGGTGATGCCGTAGAGCACGCCGATGCCCGCCAGAAACAGGGCCGAAGACAGGAAGTTGATCGTCACGTACTTGATCGAGCCTTCCATCTGTTCCTTGTCGCCGCCAATGGTCATCAGCACGAACGACGACACGAGCATTACCTCGAACCACACGTAGAGGTTGAATACGTCGCCCGTCAGGAAGGTGCCGCACAGCCCGAAAATGAGAAACAGCAGCATTGGGTAAAACCCAAACCGCTTGCGCGTCGCGTTGATGTCTTGCAGGGAATAGACGAAAATAAGCAGGCCCAGCAGGGCCGTCAGCCAGACCATGACGGCGCTGAAGATGTCGGCCACGAGCGTAATCCCGAAGGGGGCGGGCCAATCGCCCGCTTGCAGCGTCAGGATGCGCCCGGACCAAACGGCGGCCAGCAATGCCGTGGCCAACCCCAGCGTGGCGAGTATGCCTACCAGAAATACCACTTTTTGCGCCCGGGGCTGTTGCCAGAAAAACAAGCTCACAACGGCCGTCAGCAGCGGCATTAGCAGGGGCCACAGCAACATAGCGTCGGTCATCGGTTAGTGGTGAATGGTTTGGCGCGGGGCTTCGATAAGGTCAATTTCGTCGGTGTTGTTGAGTTCGTCTAGGTCGCCGGTGCCCTTGGCACCGTGCGTCCGCTTCAGCAGCAAGATGACAAAAGCCTGGATACCAAACCCAATGACGATCGCCGTCAGGATGAGGGCCTGCGGCAAGGGATCGGCAAAAGGCTCGGCTGGGGCCACGGCGTCGCCGTTGACAAAAGCCGGCTCGCCCCGCACCAGGTCGGTAAGCGTAAAGAGGAACAAATTGTTGGCATTGGCCAGCACCACCATGCCCAGCACCAGCTTGACGAAGCTGCGGTGCAGCATCAGGTACAGCCCGGCGGCGTAGAGCAGTCCTACCAACGCGATAAAAAATAGTTGCATGGTCTTTATTACTTCTTCAAATGTGTGTTACAACCGCGAAACGGTCAGGGCAATCTTGAGTACGACGCCGATCACCAGCACGTACACCCCGATATCGAACAGGATGGGCGTACCGGGCTTGCCGAAAACAGGCAAGTACACATCGCCCCAGAGGGCCGTCATGAAAGGCTGCCCGGTCAGCAACGGCAGCAGCGCACTGAGCGTGGCCAAGGCCAGCCCGACGGCGATCAGCCGCGGCGGATTGATGCGGTACTGCTGCTTGGTGACCTCCGGCCCGAACACCATGGCGTGAAAGACGAAGATGAGCGAAACGATTAGCCCCCCGATGAAGCCACCGCCCGGCTCGTTATGCCCGCGAAAAAGCAAAAACAGCGAGAAAAAAACGAACAGCGGAATAAGCAAGCGGATGGCCGTGGCCGAGATCAGGGTTTTCATAGCGCAACCAATCAAATTTTATTTGTCGCCTTTTCTGTCTTGCACCGTGCGCAACCGCACCAACGACAAAATGCCCAACGCGGCAATGGCCAGCACCGTAATTTCGCCCAGCGTGTCGAGGGCGCGGAAGTCCACCAGAATAACGTTGACAATATTAGCCCCTTTGCCCAGCGGCTTGCTGCTTTCGGCGTAATAATCCTTCAGTTCTGAATGGAGGGCGTAGCCGTTGATGAGCAGCAGGATCCCGGCCATGCACATGCCGAACAATACCGACACCAGCATGTATTTAAACTTGAGGTACCGCCGCGAGAAGTTGCTGAAGTTGGGCAGGCGGTGCAGCACCAGCACGAACAGCAACAGCGTGAGGGTCTCGATCAGAAACTGCGTCATGGCCACGTCGGGCGCGCCGAAGAAAAGGAAAAACACGGCCAACCCGTAGCCCACAATGCCCAGGGCCGCTAGGGCCGTTAGCCGCGAAGCGGCCAGCAGCACCATCACCAACCCCGCCAGGATATTGACGAGGATGAGCACTTCGTGCAGCCGGGCGTCGGGGGGCGTCAGGGCCGCCACGAGCAGGTCTTGCGAGAAGGGCCGCACGTACACGGCGTAGGCCATCACCACCAGAAACGCCGCCACAATGGTAGTCAGGTAGTTGCGTAAGTAGCCGTTCTGCACGCGGCGCGTCACGGCTACGGCCAGCATTGAAACGCCTTCGAGCAAGCGCAGGTACGCCTTTTCGGGGCCGTAGGCGCCCAGCCGATTGTGGCGCTTCGACCAGTCGCGCTGGGCAGCCAGGTAGGCTGACAGCACGCCGCCCGTAGCCAGGGTAACCAGGCTCCAGCCCAGCACGGGCGTCAGGCCGTGCCAGAGCGACAAATCCAGCCCGGCGGCGGTGCGATACAGGTCCTGATAGGTGCGCTCCAGCAAGGGCTGCGCCCACGCCTGGCCCAGCACCCCCAGCAGCAGCCCGCCTACGGCCAGCACCAGCGGCCCGGTCAGCAGTGGCCACGGCGCCTCGTGCGCTGCCAGGGCGGCAGGCGAGCTTGTGCCAAAAAACACGCCGTACGAAAGCTGCACGGCCAGGGCCACGTAGAGGGCGCTGGTCAGAAACACGGCCGCAAAGATGGCCCAGCCCACTGGCCCCAGGTGCAGCAGGGCCTCGTACACCAGTTCTTTGCCGATGAAGCCCAGCAGCAACGGAAAGCCGGCCATCGAAAGGCAAGCCAGCACGGCCGCCGCCGCCGTGGCGGGCATCTGTCGTCGCAGCCCGGCCAGTTTGTCCACATTTTTGGTGCCTGCCTCGTGGTCCACGTTGCCTGCCACCATAAAAAGGGCCGCTTTGTAGAAGGCGTGGGCTAGCAAAAACACCAGCGCTCCGCGCAAGGCCGCTTCGTTGTCCACTCCCAGCAGCAACACCAGCAATCCCAAAGCACTGACCGTCACGTAGGCCAGCATCTTTTTCATGTCGGCGTGCTGAATGGCGATGATCGCCCCGGTGAGCATCGTGAGCGTGCCCACCGGCACGAGCAGGTACTGCCACGCCGCCGTGCCGCCCAGCGCGGGCTGCAACCGCGCCAGCAAGAACACCCCCGCCTTGACCATCGTGGCCGAGTGCAGGTAGGCACTCACGGGCGTAGGCGCGGCCATGGCGTTGGGCAGCCAGAAGTGAAAGGGAAACTGCGCCGACTTGGTGAAGCACCCCAGGGCCACCAGCCCCAGGGCGGCGGCGTAGTGCGGATGACGGCGGATGGCCTCGCCTTGCGCCAACACGTCGGCGTAGGCATAGCTGCCGCTCATTTGCCCCAGCAATACCACGCCCGCCAGCAGCGCCAGCCCGCCCGACACGGTCACCAGCAGGGCTTGCAGGGCCGAGGCCCGCGAGGCGCGGTCGGCGTGGTAGAACCCGATCAGCAGGTAAGACGACAGGCTGGTCATCTCCCA
>DAIMZG010000056.1:0-11117 GCA_036734065.1 Catalimonadaceae bacterium | reverse complement strand
GGTCGTCGAAGTGGTGCAAGCCGTAGAGCAGGCCCGCCATGAACGCATCGCCCCCCCCTACCCGATCTACGATGTGCGTCAGCTCGTAGGCCGGGGCCGTGTGCAACGTAGTGCCATCCCAGAGCATCCCTTCCCAGGTGTTGTGGCTGGCATTGTGCGTACCCCGGCGGGTCATGGCCACGTGGCGGCTGCGCGGAAAGCGCGCCTGCCAGGCCCGACCCAGTTCGGCGTAGGCCCGGTCATCGTTGTCGGCGGTCGCTACCTCCACACCGCACATGAGGGCCGCCGCGTGGCGGTCAATCAGCACCACGTCGCACGCGGCCACCAGGTCGGGCATCACGGCGCTGGGAGGCGTGCCGTATTGCCAGAGCTTGCTGCGGTAGTTCAGGTCGGCCGACACCCGCAATCCTTGCGACCGGGCCGCGCGCAGGGCTTCGGCGCACACGGCCGCCGCCGAGGCCGACACCCCCGGCGTAATGCCCGTCCAGTGAAAGCCGTCGGCCTTCGCCAGGATCACTGTCCAGTCGAGCTGCCCCGGCACCACCTCGGCCAGGGCCGAGTGCGCCCGGTCGTAGATCACCCGGCTGGGCCGCTGCATGGCGCCCGTCTCCAGAAAATACAGCCCCAACCGCTCGCCCCCGCGCGGACAGTGCCGGATATCCACCCCAAACTGCCGCAAACTATTGAGGGCTGCCGTACCCAGGTCGTGGGCCGGCACGCAAGTGACAAAAGAGGTTTCTTCGCCCCAATGGGCCAGGGCGACGACTACGTTAGCCTCGCTGCCGCCAAAAACGGCTTCGAAAGTGGTGGCTTGCCCAAAGCGCTGGACGCCGGGCGGCGAGAGCCGGAGCAAAAGCTCCCCGAAAGCAACGGTGCGAAAAGTCATCTCAGGAAGGTAGGGAAACCGTGCCCACGGGCACTTCGTGGAAACGGAAGTACGCGCGGGCGTTGTAGTAACAAATATTTTGCACCGTCTGCCCGAGCCAGTCGAGGTCGTAGGGCAACTCGCCGTTCTCCACGTCGCGGCCGATGAGGTTGCAGAGGATGCGCCGAAAATACTCGTGGCGCGGGTAGGACAGAAAGCTCCGTGAGTCGGTAAGCATCCCCACAAAACGCCCCAGCACGCCCAGCAACGACAGGGCGTTAAGTTGGCGCTCCATGCCTTCTTTCTGGTCGTTGAACCACCAACCCGAGCCAAACTGAATCTTGCCCGGCGTGGCTCCCCCCTGAAAGTTGCCCGCCATGGTGGCGAACACCTCATTGTCGGCGGGGTGCAGGTTGTAGAGAATCGTGCGGGCCAGTTGGTCGTCGGCGTCGAGGGCGTCGAGCAGGCGGCCCAGCGCATAGGCCTGGGCAAAGTCGCCGATCGAGTCGTAGCCCGTGTCTGGCCCGAGCGTGCGGCACATCCGGCTGTTTTGGTTGCGGATGGCCCCCAGGTGTAGCTGCTGCGTCCAGTCGCGGGCGTGGTTGAGGCGCGCTACAAACAGCAGCAGATCGCCACGCAGGGCGTCGGTTTGGGCGACATCCAGCGGTTGGCCGCTGCGCACCCGCTCGAAAGCCTGCCGAGCCTGCGCCTCCGAAGCGGGCAGGGCTGGCACGCGCTCCAGCCCGTGGTCGGAGAGGCGGCAGCCCACGCGGTGAAAGAAAGTATGACGGCGTTCGAGGGCCGTTTTCAAGTCGTCGTAGGTGCAAATCTCCAAGTCGGCGCTAGCACCCAACCGTTCCAGGTAGGCCTTGTACCCCGCCGGGTCTTCCGGCGCCATCGCTTTGTCGGGCCGAAAAGTGGGGAGCATCCGGATATCCGCCGTACCGTCGGCGGCCAGTTGCTGGTGGAAGGCCAGGTCGTCGGCCGGGTCGTCGGTGGTGCCCACCACTTCCACGCGCATCCGGGCCAGGAGCTGGCGCGTCCGAAAAGCGGGAGTGCCCAATTGGGCCGTGGCCTCGTCGTAGATGGCATCGGCCGTTTGCCCATTGAGCAGGGTATCTATGCCGAAATACCGTTGCAACTCCAGGTGCGTCCAGTGAAAGAGAGGGTTACGCAGCGTGTAGGGCACGGTTTCACCCCATTTGCGGTGGCGCTCGCGCGGCGGCGCATCGCCCGTGATGTAGCGCTCGTCGGTGCCGTTGGCCCGCATGGCCCGCCACTTGTAATGGTCGCCGTCGAGCCAGATCGCCGTCAGGTGCTCGAACTGCCGATCGCGGGCGATGTCTGCGGGCGAGAGGTGGCAGTGATAGTCAATGATGGGCATGGCCGCTGCGTAGTCGTGGTACAGGCGCTGCGCGGTGGCATTTTCCAGCAGGAAATGTTCGTTGAGAAAAGGCTTCATGCGTGCGGCGTATTTTGTTCGGTGACCACCAGCGGCCCTTCGGTGGCCCGCTCACTTTGCCGGATGCCCCGTTCAAGCCCGCGCAACTCGGCCAACCCGCGCAGGCGGCCAATGGCGCTGTAGCCCGGATTAGTAAATTTTTCCAGGTCATCGAGCATCTGGTGGCCGTGGTCGGGGCGCATCGGGAGGCGGACGTCGGCCCGCCCAGTGGCGGCACGTTGCTGCATTTCCCGGCCCAGCGCCCGCACCACGCCGAACATGTCCACGTCGCCGTCGAGGTGTTCGGCCTCGTAGAAACTGCCGTCGGGCTGGCGGCGCGTGCTGCGCAGGTGTACGAAGTGAACGTGCGGACCCAGCCGCTGGGCCATGCCCACCAGGTCGTTATCGGGCCGCACGCCGTAGGAGCCCGTGCAGAAGCAAAGGCCATTGGCTGGGCTGGGTGCCGCCCGCAGCAGGCGCAACGCGTCGGTCTCGGTGCTCACCACGCGGGGCAGCCCTAGCAGCGGACGGGGCGGGTCGTCGGGGTGAATGGCCAGCCGCACGCCGACCTCTTCGGCCACGGGCACCACGGCCCGGAGAAACGCGTCGAGATTGTCTTGCAGGGCCGACGCATCCACTTCGCGGTAGCTAGCCAGCAAGTAACGCAGCTCTCGCAGCGTATAGCCCACCTCGGCACCCGGCAAGCCCGCCAGCACATTGCGCACCAACTGCTGCTGCGCCACGGGCGAAGCCTTATCGTGCCATTGGCGCGCCTTTTCTACTACCTCGGGCGCGTAGTCATCTTCGGCGCCGGGTCGTTGCAAGATCAGCAAGTCGAAGGCCGCCATCTGCACCTGATCGAAGCGCAGCGCCCGCGCCCCGGTCGGAACTTCGTAGGCCAGGTCGGTGCGCGTCCAGTCCAGGATCGGCATAAAGTTGTAGCAGACCGTCGTGACGCCGCAAGCGGCCAAGTGGCGCAGGCATTGCTGGTAGTGGCTGATGCAGGTTTGGTAGGCACCCGTTCGGCGTTTGATGTCCTCGTGTACGGGCACGCTCTCCACCACCGACCAGCGCATACCGGCCCGTTCCACTTCGGCTTTGCGGGTTTCGATGGCTTCGGTCGGCCACACCTCGCCATTCGGCACGTGGTGCAAGGCCGTCACGATGCCCGTAGCCCCCGCCTGCCGGGCGGCGCTCAGCGGCACCGGGTCAGCGGGGCCGTACCAGCGCCAGGTCTGTTCAAAAGTAGTTTCCGTTTGGGAGTGGTCTTTCATGGTAGGCAATGCGGTTTTTGGGAGATGATTTACGGGTGAAAACCTTACAGCGAAATGCCCCGCTTCCAGGGGATGAAGTCATCTTGTCCGGCCTGCACCGCCCGCGGGGTGTAGGTGCCCGAGGCCGTGTCGAGGCATTGTGCCAAAAGCGCTTCTGCCGCCGTCGCGATGGTCTGCTGGCCCGTAATGACGGGGCCCGCGTCGAAGTCAATCAGGTCGGCCATGCGCGTGGCCAGCGTCGTGTTGCTGGCCACCTTGAGCACCGAGGCCACGGGGTTGCCCGTGGGGGTGCCCAGCCCGGTCGTGAACAGGATCAACTGACACCCCGCACCGGCCAGGGCCGTTGTGCTTTCGACGTCGTTGCCCGGCGTGCAGAGCAGGTTTAGGCCCGACACGGTCTGCCGTTCGGGGTAGTCGAGCACGGCCCGGATGGGCGAAGTGCCACCTTTGCGTGCCGCCCCGGCCGACTTCATGGCGTCGGTGATGAGGCCGTCTTTGATGTTGCCCGGCGAAGGGTTCATATCAAAACCACTGCCCACTGCTTCGGCCCGGCGGGCGTAGGTGCGCATCAGGTCTAAGAACCTGTCGGCCAACTCGGGGTGCGTCATGCGGTGTACGAGTTCCTGCTCAACGCCGCACAGCTCGGGAAACTCGGCCAGCACGGGACTGCCGCCCAAGGCCACCAACAAGTCGGATACGTGGCCCACCACCGGATTGGCCGAAAGGCCCGAAAAGCCGTCGGAGCCACCGCACTCCAGTCCGATGGTCAGGGCCGAAAGCGGCGCTGGTTCGCGGCGGTGCGCGTTGGCCTGCACCAATCCGGCGAACGTCGCCCCGATGGCCTGTGTGAGCAGTTGCTGTTCGCTCCCGATTTGTTGCTGGTCGAACACCAGCAGCGGGCGGTCGAAGCCCGGCGCGCGGCGGGCAATTTCGGTCCGCAGCAGCTCGACTTGGGCATTCTGACAACCCAGGCTCAGCACGGTGGCGCCCGCCATGTTGGGGTGGGTGATGTAGCCCGCCAGCAGTCCGCACAGCGCTTGCGCGTCCTGGCGGGTGCCGCCGCAACCCGCCTGGTGAGTTAGAAATTTGATGCCGTCCACGTGGGGAAATAGCCGCTGCGCACGAACCGGATCGGTTTCCGATGGCTGGGGAGGCAGTCCTGCGGCGAGGGGTTGGCCATTCGCGTAGGCTTCCACCAGGCGGCGCACCTCTTGGCGGTACGGGTCGGAGGGGCGGTAATAGCCCAGCTCGTGCTGGAAAGCCGCTTGCAGCACCTGCACGTTGCGATTCTCACAAAACACCAAGGGCACCACCAACCAGTAGTTGGCCGTCCCGAAGCGGCCGTCGGCCCGGCGGTAGCCCATGAAGGTGCGCGCCTGCCACGCCGACACGTCGGGCGGCGACCACCGAAACCCCGCCGACCAACTGCCCGCAGGCGCCGCGGCGTGGCGTACGTTTTCGGTCGTAACGACCTGGCCGCGCTGCAAAGCCCGTACGGCCCGCCCCACCGTGACGCCGTACATGCGAACCGCCGCCCCGGCGGGCAAGTCTTCAGTCACAAACTTGTGCTTCTGGGCCACGTCGGTCAGCAGTGTGTACGTCTCACCTTCAAAGATCACCGTGGTGCCAGCAGCCAGGGACGTACGCGCCACCAGCAAATTGTCGGCTGGGTGTACGCGCCACACGGGTGCGGGCTGGGCAAGGGTATCGGTGGTGGGCGAATGTTCCATAAAATTAAGCCAAAGTTTTTACTTCTAGCTGACTGAGTGCCGCACCTACGGCACTAGCAAAGCCGGGCAATTGGGTAAGATCTGTATCCCACAAATCGGTGCGACGCAGCACCGCACCCACCAATTCGTCGCCTTGATGCTGTTGCCAAAGTTCGGCAAAAAGGGCCGCCTGATCGTCGCGAATTTCGTACGGAACGCCCCGGCGGGTGCCGTAATGGCTGCCCGCCCGCGCCGTGCATTTCATAAAAAGCAAGTAGGCCGCAAAGCCCCGGGCCAGCAAGGGCGGCACTTGGCCAAAGGTATCATAATAGCGCTGCAAGGTGGCCACGTTGCGCATTTTCATTTTGGCCGTCTGTTGCAGGGTAATGTTGAGCAACCGGTGCTCGGTGGCCGGGTTGCGAAAGCGATCGAGCACGGCTTCGGCAAAGGTGGCCAAGTCTTGGGGGTCGGGCGTGGGCACCGTCGGCCGGATTTCCTGGTGGGCCACGTCCACCACAAAAGCGCCGCAGTCGTCGTCGGCCATCATCTCCTTAACGGTGTCGAGTCCGCTCAGGAAAGCCAGCGGCACGCTGATGGTGTGCGTACCGTTGAGCAGGCGCAGCTTGCGCTCGCGGTAGTAGGTGATGTCGGGCGTCACGACCACCCCCGGGTCGGCCGCCGCAAAGCTCAGCAACTGGCCTACGGCCGCGTCGCCCTCAATGGCCCACAGGCAGTACGGCTCGGTCTGGATGGCCAGCGGGTCTTCGTAGGAAAGTTGGGCCTGCTCGGCCTGGCTCAGCGGCGTCACGATGCGGTCCACGAGCGAGTTGCAAAAGGGCACCCCGTCTAGCCACTGCCCAAAGCCTTCGCCCAACCGATGGGCAGCGGCGTGTTGGCTCACGATCTCTCTGAGCCGGGTGCCGTTGTCGCTCACCAGCTCGGTAGGGACGACGACCGTCGGTATTTGGGGGGCCTGCTGATAGCGGGCGTACAGAAAAGCTGTCAGTTTGGCCGGAAAAGACTCGGGCGGACGCTGGTGGATGTCTTCCTCCACGTACTGGATGCCCACCTCGGTGGTGTTGGAAATAATGACCTGGAGGGCGGGCGCCGTGGCCAGGGCTAGGACGTCGGGCCAGGCGTCGGCGGCCGTCAGCACCCGGGTAATAGCCGTGTTGACGAACGTATCGGCCACGGGCTTGCCGTGGGCGATGCCCCGCACAACGGTAGTGTACTGATTGTGTTGCTGGGCAAAATCGTCGGTGCGGCCCGGCGTGGACTTCACCACGACGATGCCGCCGTCGAACTGCCCCCGCACGTTGGCCAGGTGCACGAAGTAGTCGGGCAATCCGCGCAGCAAAATGCCCGTACCAAATTGCAATATGCGCTCCGGTCGCGGCGGCAGCGCTTTCCATGGCCCCGGTTGGGCCTGTTTGTTTTCCATACTCGATGTTCGATTGGTCTGTTCCGTGGCTCGTAGCTGGTTAATGGTACGACGACCCTATCGGCTGCGCACCTGACAAGCGCACAGATTTTCGGTGGAGGGTACAACTCCTATGGAAAAGAGTCGTCTGTTGTAGGTAATTACGAAAAAATTGCTATTGCTTTTTCTAATGCTTCTAAATTTTTCAATTCCTCTTTCTTAAGTTTTGGGAGATTTTTAAGACTGACTTTTTGACTGTTTACATATTCTTTTGCTATTAATGGAACTTCACGGCCATTCGTTAAGAAATCCATTATTTCTAATTCCTTGCCTGCGAGGATTGAGTAATACGCGTTTAGCAAATCTTTTTCTGAGACTGATTTTGGCATAAATCTAAATGATGACATAGCTGCATAAGATGCATCTGTATCGATACAAACCCAGTTTCGTTTTAATTTTTCCGCAACAAATCCAGTTGTATTGGAGCCCCCGAAAATATCAACTACTAAATCGCCTCTTTCGGTTAAAAATTTAATAAAAAACTCAGGTAATCTTGCCGGGAATCTGGCAGGATGCCCTTTCAAGCCCGCTTTCTTACAATTAGCCAAGTAATTGGAATTAGATTCAGAATTAGGTATTTGGAGTAAATTGGGAGGAATTGCTCCTCCATTATCAGATGAGAAACTTGAACCAATATTATGTCCAGAAGGCCTTTCTTTTGGAGAATAATATTTGTCTGGATTTTCTAGCAACTTCTCCATTCTATTGCTGTACGGTGTCAAAACCTTAGTTGCATCTGCCTTTGGAAAAGGTGTTTTAGAAAACCACCAAATATTATTTACTGCATCCTTGACTCTTATCTTCTTTTTATTGACCCATTCAATCGGGCTTGGGAGTTTCGACGGATTGTACCAGTAGAAATCTTCAGCCAAATGAAATCCAATGTTATCGCAAAATGCCAATGGTACACGGAAATTATATAAGCTCCTTACAGGAATTCCCTTTTGGTAAGCTCCGCCAATATCTAACACAAAACTTCCCGTGGGCTTTAGTTTATGATAGACTACTTCAGCAAAGTCGGAGAGCCATTCAACATATTCGTGCTGTTCTTCATTTCCGTATTCCTTTTGCCTCAGCAATGCAAATGGTGGACTTGTCATCACCAAATCAATACTATTATCAGAATAGGACTTAAGTACTTCCAATGAATTTCCAATCATCTGAGTACCGAACTGTGTCTTATAGGCTGTCTTCATAATTGCAAGTATAGCAAAAAATCTCCGAATATATTCGGAGATAAACTCCGATTTCATTCATCATTTTTGTTTCATTATGGGTTTACTTAACAAAATTGAAGAATTATTGCCAATAATTGCTACCAATGTTGTCAGATTTCGAAAACAACTTGGCTTAACGCAGGAAGATTTGGCATTCAAAGCAGGTATTGATAGAACCTACATTGGCTACATTGAAAACGGAAGACAAAATGTGTCGACCGAAAAGCTTTGTGCAATCGCTAATGCCCTGAAAGTTAGCCTTTTGGATTTACTTAAGAAGGATACTCAATTGCAAACGGTTTTAGATACGGGAGCAACTTATGATGCAATTGAGGTTTTCAATTTGATATTCCCCTCTCTGCAGAAGTTACAGGATTTAGCGGAAAAGAACGGAATTAATGATGTCTTTCAAGACAATGGAGGAAAACTACTTCAAGTACTTCTCATAACTGGATTATCGAATTTGCCAGGAAGAGAGGGAAACGATGCAGTTGATGAGGACGGTAACGAATATGAGTTAAAATCTGTCAATGTTTCATTAACAAAAAATTTTTCAACACATCATCATATGAACCCTGTGATAATTGAAAAATACAGGAAAGTGGATTGGATTTTTGCTGTCTATAGAGGAATTGAAATCTTGGAAATATACAGGCTAACACCCAAAGACTTAGAACCCTATTATTTAATATGGGAGAAAAAGTGGCATAATGACGGAGGTAAAGATATAAATAACCCAAAAATTCCTCTAAAATACGTTCGTGATGTGGGTAAATTGCTTTTCGAGAGCGATGGGAGTGGGGAAATAAAACGCATAAACCTTAAATAAAAAACACACACCGTATTGCACTAGGGCAACGACAGATTAAGTGGTAAAACAGTGTCTCTGTAGGTAATAAATTCTCTTTGTGGCAGACAATCTGTGCTACTAACTTATAGTTGTCAATTCCCCAAAAATACCCCATTGCCGCTTTTCAATCATTTATTCGCAAAACTGCTGGTGATAGTCGGCCAGAAACCGCAGGGCAAAGGCCGTGGCAATGTCGCGGACGTGGGGCGTGGCGTGGGTATGCGCCCGGCGGCTCACGTAGGTCTCGTAGAACCCACCCGCCAAATTGAGGTCAGGATGCGTGTCGGCAAAGCGGTGCGCCAACGTCCATTCTAGGGCGCGGCGCAGCGGCTCGGCAAACTCGTCGCCCACGCCGCGCTGGTGCAACTGCAACCACAAACAGCCCGCAAAGGCCACTGCCGAACCGGATACGGACTTCTGGCGGGGCACACCGTCCACGTTGTTGTCGTAATAGAAGGTGCCGTCTTTTTGCTGGAGGCCCACCAGGGCCCGGGCCGTGCGCCGGGCCGCCTCCAGGTAGCGGCGGTCTTGGGTCAGGTCGAAGGCCACCACCAGGGCTTCGGCATTCCAGGTGTTGAAGCGGGGATGGATTTTGCCACTCTTGGGGTCGTTGGGTTCGAAGTCCATCCAAAAACCATTGGGCGACTGGCGTGCAAGCAGGGTTTCGCACTGCCGGAGGAACACCCGGCGGTACTGGTCTTTTTGGGTGACGTCGTACATTTCTTTGTAGAGGTAGCCTTCCACATTGGGGCGGGCCACCTCCGTGAGCTTGACCTTGTCGCCCTGGTGCTGGGGGTGCGGGCTGCGGTCTTTCCAGACTTCGCCCGTCTGCGGATCAACGATGTTGTACAGCAAGCCTTCCTTTTCGAGGTAGAGGTGCTGGCGCATCCACTCGCCCGCCCGGATGGCCGTTTGGGCGTAGCGCGGATCGCCCGTCGCGCGGCTGAGCCGAAAAAGGCCGGGCGTGCCGTCGGTGACGGTGGTGGCGTTGATCAATGCCCCGACGCTGGCCCCGTGCACGGCCCGCACCATGCCGCGCAGGGCGGGCACGTCAGTAATTTCCTGCGCCACCCACCAGTCGCCCCCCCGCTGGGCGGCGGCCAGGGCTTCGGTATCGGCCGTCACTTCGTAAGCGGCCAGCAAGCCGTTGATGAGCTGCCCCGTGTGCCACATGGCCTCGTATTCCTGCCAGGTGCCCGCCAGCCAGTCGTAGTCGCCCCGGGCGCGGCCCGTACTGTCGAGCAGCACGCGGGCGGCGTAGCGACTGCCACCCTCCAGCGCCGCCCGAATGTCGGCGCAGCGGTCGGGGGTTTGCGCCCGGGCGCCGCGTGCGCTGAAGAGGCAGACTAGCAAAAGTAGAAATCGGAAAGGCATACGACAGGCTTGGGGGAGAATCTTTCCCTCAGGACGCTCCTGCATCCAAAGCACCTGACACGACCCGGCCCCTGTCGGGGAAATAGCGCGGGCGAGCGTCTTTACTGAAAATTCACTGCTATGCTGTTTTGCGCGCGCCTCGGCACTTTGCTGTTCCTGCTCACCTGCACGCCCGCCGGGCTCTTCGCCCAGGCCGGCAGCACCTTTGTCATCACCGACTTTGGTGCCGTTGGCGACGGACAAACGCTCAACACGGCGGCCATCCAGCGCACCCTTGACACGTGCCTGGCCCGGGGCGGCGGGCGGGTTCACTGCCCGGCGGGTATTTTCCTGACGGGTGGCCTGCGCCTGGGTAGCCAGTTGGAACTGCACCTGGCCCCCGGCTGCACCTTGCTGGCCAGCCCTGACATCGGCCACTATCCCGACGGCGTATTCATCGCGGCCGACAGCTTGCAGCACGTAGCCCTGACGGGCCTCGGGACGATAGACGGCCAGGGTGATGCTTTCTACGACGACAACTTCGAGCCGGGCGAACGCCCCGTGCCGTTTATTCGCTTCCACGCGAGCACGCAAATTACCGTTCGCGACCTCACGATCCGCAATTCGCCTTCGCACGTGCTGGTGCTCCGCGAATGTCGGGGGGCGATTGTGGACGGGCTGACCATCACCAACCCGCCGCAAAGCCCCAACACCGACGGCATTGACATCACCTCCACCTCGGACGTGCGCATTGCCAACTGCCTCATTGCCACCGGCGACGACGCCATCTGCCTCAAGGCTCACGCCCGGCCCGTCGAATACGTCACGGTGACCAACTGCATCCTCGAGAGCGACGACGCCGCCCTCAAGTGCGGCACGGGTTCGCAAAGCGCCGTGCGGCACTGCGTATTCTCCCACAACGTCATTC
>DAIMZG010000055.1:0-11358 GCA_036734065.1 Catalimonadaceae bacterium | reverse complement strand
ACGTGATGGACGTGCCCTCGCGACGGCGGAAGTCGTCTTTGACGCGCTCGCGCCAGCGCACCAGTGGCGTGACATCGGCTTCCACAAAAGAGGTCACGTGCGCCGAAGTGCGCTTCGATTCGATCATCCGCTCGGCGATCATGCGGCGCATCCGGTCCATCTCGATGATCTCGACCGAGCCGTTGACGGAGGCTGCCGGGCGGGGGGCCGGGGCCGCCGCCGGGCGCGGGGCCGTAGGTTGAGGCGCTGCGGCCGGCTCGGGCCGGGGCGTTTCGGCTTGGGGAGCGGGGGAAGCCCGTTCCGGCGCGGGGGCGGGTGCTTGGCGCTGCTCGATGTACTGCAAGATATCGCGCTTGGTCACGCGGTGGTCTTTGCCCGTGCCGGGAATGCGGGCCATTTCGTCGGCCGCAATGCCTTCTTCCTTGGCAATGCTGCGCACCAGCGGCGAATAGAAGCGGTCGTCGGCCGGGGAGGCGGTCGCCTGTTGGGCCGCAGCGGCGGTCGGCGTGGGCGCGGCGGCGGTGGGTGCCGATGGCGTCGTGTCGGGGGCTACCGCAACGGCCTCGTCGGCCTCCGTTTCGATCAGGGCAATGGGTTTGCCCACTTCGATTACGTCGCCTTCCTGGGCCAGAATCTCTTTGAGAACGCCCGCGTGGGTGGCGGGCACTTCCGTATCTACTTTGTCGGTGGCTACTTCGAGCACCGATTCGTCTTCTTCTATGGGGTCGCCGACTTGCTTGAGCCACTGGAGGATGGTACCCTCCATAACGCTCTCGCCCATTTTCGGCATGACCATTTCTACCGTTGCCATAAACTAGGGGGTGGTGTGTGTGGTTGTTCTACCCCCGAAGTTAGGGCTTGTCCCGAATGTTTTCCAAATAGGCCCGCGCCGAAGCAAAGGCCCCGAGGACAGCGAGCCATCTGAGTTACTCCTGTGGGGTATATGCTGCCGTACGCATACGGGACGAAAAGCAGCACATCGGCTCGGTGACGAGGCCAGGAAACGATTTTTTCTGACCAAACCACATCCAAGACTGCATATATATTTGAATAGCTCCCCATCACTGACTACCTTGTTATTTACGTTGCTTTATTAACAGGACAAAAAGCACTGCGCACTTCATTGTGCGCCGTCAAAATTCCGAAGACAAAAATTGCCCATACGCATGGAGACGCAAACCCGCCCGCTGCGCACCAACCTTTTCGACAAACATCCGGAATACCCACTCGTGGTGGCCGGACCTTGCAGTGCCGAAACCGAAGAACAAGTATTAGCCACTGCGCACCAACTGGCCCAAATACCGGCCGTCCGTTTGTTTCGGGCCGGTATCTGGAAGCCCCGCACCCGGCCCGACAATTTCGAAGGCGTGGGCGTACCGGCCCTGCGCTGGCTCAAACGCGTCAAGGCCGAAACGGGCCTGCCCGTTACCTGCGAGGTGGCCACGGCCCACCACGCCTACGAAGCCCTCAAGCACGGCGTGGACGTGCTCTGGATCGGGGCGCGCACCACGGTCAACCCGTTTTCGGTGCAGGAAATTGCCGAGGCCCTGCGCGGCGTAGACGTGCCGGTAATGGTCAAAAACCCCGTCAATCCCGACCTGGCCCTTTGGTTGGGCGCGCTCGAACGCCTCGACCGGGTGGGCGTAGCCCAACTGGCGGGCATTCACCGGGGATTCTCTTTTTTCGACAACAAGCCCTATCGGAACCGCCCGATGTGGCACCTGGCCATCGAATTTAAACGCCAACTGCCGCAAATGCCGTTGCTCTGTGACCCCAGCCACATTGGGGGCAGTCGCCAGATGCTGGGTGATCTGTCCCAAAAAGCGATTGACCTGGCCATGGATGGGCTAATGATCGAAACGCACCCCACGCCCGACGCGGCCTGGAGCGATGCGGCCCAGCAGATTACACCTGCCGCCCTGGGCGAGCTGATTGCCCGGCTGCACCTGCGCAGCGAGCAGCCCGACGCCGCTCGCAACGGCCACGAATTGGCCGAATTGCGCCAGCAAATTGACCACCTCGACGACGAACTGATGGAAGTGCTCAGCCGAAGGGCGCAGTTGTCAGGCCAGATTGGTGCCTACAAAAAGGCCAAGGGCATGACCATCCTGCAAGTAAAACGCTGGGATGACGTGCTTTGCCGTCGCCTCGACCAGGGTGTGCGTACGGGACTGGATGCCGAGTTTGTGAAATCCATCTTTCAGGCGATCCACCGCTGCTCGATTGACATCCAGACGCGGGTGATGAACGAATAGGGCCGCATACTAGCGGATGCGCAGCCGTTGCCCTACGCGCAACGTCGTGCGGGTGCTGATGCCATTGAGTCGGCACAGCGTGCTAATTGATATGCCGTAGCGTCGGCTGATGCCCGACAGCGTATCGCCCGAGCGAATGCTGTGGTAGGCCACTTTGCGGGCCGACGACACGTACTGAAACCGTGCGGCCGTAACGGTGAAGTCTTGCGCATGCAGCTTGCGCTCTTGAAAATCGTAGATATCCGCCGGATTGAGGGCGCTACCTTGGTAGCGTACTTCGTAGTGCAGGTGCGGGCCGGAACTACGCCCGGTGTTGCCGCCCAGTCCAATCGGGTCGCCCGCCCGGACTTCCTGCCCCACGTCCACGAGCAACTTGCTCATGTGGCCGTAGAGGGTTTCCAAGCCGTTGTAATGTCGTAGCAAGATGTAGTTGCCGTAGCCGCGCGGATCGTAGCTGCGGATGCGCACGATGCCGTCGAAGGCAGCCCGGATGGTATCGCCGATCTGAAGCCGGAAGTCGGCGCCGTAGTGCCAACGGTAGCGGCGCATGCCAAAAGCCGAAGTGACCTGCATGTCGTCGAGGGGGAGAGACCAGCCGCGCCCGGCCAGGGTATCCACGAGGGCAATGGTAACCGTATCGCGGAAGCGGCTCATATCGGCGTCATAAGGATTGATGCGGCGCGAATCCCAGATGGCGTAATACTCGGTGAGTTTCACCCAGACGCAATCAATTTGCAGTTCCTCCGAAATCTCGATCAGGTGGATCGCACCTTCGTCGAGGCTGGTGGTGTCTTCACTTACTAATTCGAGCGGACGCTGAGGGCGAAAAAAAAAGGAGAGTGACGGCACTGCCGCCACGTCCTCTTCTGCAAAAACCTCAACGGGCGAATCGGGCGCGTGGAGCACCGAGTCGGGCACGCTGTATTTGAGTTGGGGCACTTTAATGCGAATCAGATCGGGTGCAGGCGTCTGCGCACCTGCACCCAATGACAATAACCAGCACATGGCTAGTCCCCATGGGGCCAACCATCTCCTCATCCAACCACTTCTTTGGGTACGTCCTGAACAGCCAGGAAGCGCTCGGCATCCAGGGCAGCCATGCAGCCCGTACCGGCCGCGGTCACCGCTTGGCGGTACACGTGATCCTGGGCATCGCCACAGGCAAAGACGCCTTCCACGTTGGTGAGTGTCGAGCCGGGGGCCGTGCGGATGTAGCCGCTATCGTCCATGTCGAGCCAGCCCCGGAAAATATCCGTGTTGGGCTTGTGCCCGATGGCCACGAAAAAGCCCTGTACGGGTAGCTCGGTAATTTCTTCTGTCTGGTTGTTGCGCAGCCGGACACCCGTAACGGTTTCGTCGCCGAGAATTTCTTCCGTTTCCGTATTCCAGAGGACTTCCACATTGGGCATACTCATCACGCGTTTCTGCATGATTTGCGAAGCCCGCATTTCGTCGCGGCGCACGATCATATATACCTTTTTGCAGAGCTTGGCCAGGTAGGTAGCCTCTTCGGCCGCCGTATCGCCCGCCCCGACGATGGCCACATCCTGACCGCGATAGAAGAAGCCATCGCAGACGGCGCAGGCCGATACGCCCCGCCCGTTGAGGCGTTCTTCGGAAGGAATACCGAGCCACTTGGCCGATGCGCCCGTCGAAATGATGACCGTGTCGGCCAGTATTGTGTGCTGATCGTCCACCGTGACGCGGTAGGGCCGCATCGAAAAGTCCACTGCCGTGGCGATGCCCGTCCGGACGTCGGTACCGAAGCGCTCGGCTTGTTTCTGAAAGTCGAGCATCATCTGCGGGCCTTGAATCCCGTCGGGGTAACCCGGATAGTTTTCGACGTCGTTGGTGATGGTAAGTTGTCCGCCGGGCTGAATGCCCTGGTAGAGTACAGGATTCAGGCCGGCCCGGGCGGCGTAAATGGCCGCTGTATAGCCAGCGGGGCCAGAACCAATGATTAAGCAACTGATTTTTTCTTCGTTCATAACAACTTTGTGATTGGGATACGATGTGCGCCGCCTCGGATATGATTTAAAAAGCAACGGTAGTGCCGTCAGGCTATTGTATCGGTGCGATCGTCATTTTAACCGCTTGCTGGCAGGCACCTAGCCTGCGCAACGAACTTGGCGACAATATATAAAAAAAGAAAGACCGCTTTCGTTCCGAAACAAAAGCGGCCTTAACAGCAAGGAGGCGTAGTACTACCCTAAGTAGGGCTTGAGGGCTTTGCTACGCGAAGTATGGCGCAAACGCCGGATGGCTTTTTCCTTAATTTGTCGCACGCGTTCGCGCGTCAAATTGAACTTTTCTCCGATTTCCTCGAGGGTCATGGCGTGTTCGCCGTTCAGACCAAAGTACAAAGAGATGACATCGGCTTCGCGGCTGGTGAGGGTCGAGAGGGCGCGTTGTACTTCGCGGCGGAGCGAGTCGTTCATCAACTCGGAGTCGGGCGTTACTTCGCCGTCGTTTTCCAGCACGTCGAGCAGGCTGTTTTCTTCACCTTGCACAAAGGGGGCATCCATGGATACGTGGCGACCCGAAATCTTCATGGTGTCCACAATCTCGTTGGTGGTCACTTCCAGTACTTCGGCCAACTCTTCGGGGGAGGGCTCACGCTCGAACTTTTGTTCCAACTCGGAAAACGTCTTGGAAATCTTGTTGAGCGAACCCACCCGGTTGAGGGGCAAACGCACAATGCGCGACTGCTCGGCCAGTGCTTGCAAGATGGACTGACGAATCCACCAGACGGCGTAAGAAATAAACTTGAAACCGCGCGTTTCGTCGAAGCGCTGCGCGGCTTTGATCAGGCCCAGGTTGCCTTCATTGATGAGGTCGCCGAGCGAAAGGCCCTGGTTTTGGTATTGTTTGGCTACTGAGACCACAAAGCGCAGGTTGGCTTTGGTCAGCTTTTCCAAAGCAAGTTGATCACCTTCGCGGATGCGCTTGGCCAGATCCACTTCTTCGTCGGGCGTCAGCAGATCCACCTTCCCGATTTCCTGGAGGTACTTATCCAGCGATTGGCTTTCGCGGTTAGTGATCTGTTTACTTATCTTAAGCTGTCTCATATTGAATTCTTGTCAAAATTAAAAGGGTTCGGAGCGGTCACGAGGTAAAACCTTATACTTTATCCCATAAGTTCCGATGGTGTAAACGCACGGGCGCCTTATTTCGGGGCGTCCGCTAAAGACAGATTTGGCTTTCGTTCGGTTCCGGAGCGCTGAGCTTTTCCGTGTATCCTGCCTTTCAACACCGGGTTTACTGACAGTTGGGCGCCGTGCTGTAACGGCTGAAGGTCGTTCCCCGGTGGGAGGGGAAGGGGCACAAAAAAAGCGACCGGGGCTGAAAGCTCCGGTCGCAGAAACGTTATCGGCGGGCGGGGCGGCGACGTTCGCCCCGCTCCGACTCGCCGTTCTCGCGTTCGGCTTGTTCGTCGCGGGCGGGGCGCTCGAGCAGTGCCTTGCGCGAAAGGCGGTACTTGCCGGTTTTCTTGTCAATGTCCACCAGCTTGACCTGAATCTCTTCGCCCACTTCGAGCACGCCGTCCATGTTTTCGAGGCGTTCCCATTTGATCTCGGAGATGTGCAGCAGGCCATCGCGGCCGGGCATAAACTCAACAAAGGCACCGAAGGGCATAATGGTCTTTACCTTGCCTTCGTACACATTGCCCACTTCGGCTACGGCCGCAATGCGGTTCACCCAAGCCACGGCTTTGTCCATAGACTCTTGGTCGGCGGCAAAGAGCTGGATCATACCGCCCACCTGATCTTCTTCGATCACCAGGGTGGCACCCGTTACGCGCTGAATTTCCTGTACTACTTTGCCACCAGGGCCAATAACAGCCCCGATCATTTCGCGCTCGATGCGCATGGTCTTGGAGCGGGGGGCGTGGGACTTGAGGTCACTACGCGGCGTATCAATGGCCTTGTTCATCTCGGCCAGGATGTGCAGCCGTCCGGCTTTGCTTTGCTCAAGGGCTTGGCGCATCACTTCGTAGGGGAGGCCGTCCACCTTGAGGTCCATCTGGCAGGCGGTCAGGCCGTTGGCCGTGCCGGCTACTTTGAAGTCCATATCACCGAGGTGATCTTCGTCGCCCAGGATATCGGAGAGCACGGCGAAGCGGCCCGTTTTGGTATCGCCAATCAAGCCCATGGCAATGCCCGACACGGCGCCCTTGGTGCTCAGGCCGGCGTCCATCATGGCCAGCGAACCAGCGCACACGGTGGCCATCGAAGACGAGCCGTTCGACTCGAGGATGTCCGACACCACGCGGATGGTGTAGGGGTTTTCTTCGTGGGGCGGTACCACGCGCTTGAGGGCGCGGAAGGCCAAATTGCCGTGGCCCACTTCGCGCCGGGCCGGGCCGCGGTTGGGCTTGACCTCACCCGTCGAGAACGACGGGAAGTTGTAGTGTAGATAAAACTTATTGTATCCCTGAAAGAGGGCACTGTCCACCATTTGCTCGTCGAGGCGGGTGCCCAGCGTAACGGTGGTGAGCGACTGCGTTTCGCCCCGGGTGAAGAGGGCCGAGCCGTGGGCGCCCGGCAGATAGTCCACCTCAATCGTGATGGGCCGCACCTGGTCGGTCTGGCGGCCATCGAGGCGGATGCGCTCGTCGAGCACTACGTTGCGCACGGCGTCTTTTTCCACATCGTGGAAATATTTGCTGATCAGGAACGAGTTTTCGGTGTGGTCTTCGGGGAGGGCCGCCACGTATTCTTCCTTCACGGCCCGGAACAGTTGGGAGCGTTGGTGCTTGTCGGCCAAGCCTTGGCGGGCGATGCTGGCGTAGCGTTCGTAGGCGTAGTCGCGGATCTTGGCCAGCAGGTCTTCGTCTGATACCTCGTGCTGGTATTCCCGCTTCTGCGTGGTGCCCACAGCGGCTTCCAGTTCCTTGAGCACCTGACACTGGGTTTTGATGGCTTCGTGGGCGAAGGTGATGGCTTCGAGCATTTCTTCTTCCGAAACCTCTTTCATTTCGCCTTCTACCATCATCACGTTTTCGGCCGTGGCACCTACGATCAGGTCAATGGTGGCTTCGGCCGACTGAGCCGCCGAAGGGTTGATCACGAGTTGGCCGTTGATCTTGGCCACGCGCACCTCCGAGGCGGGCCCATTGAAGGGAATGTCCGACACGGCCAGGGCAGCGCCAGCGGCCAATCCGGCCAAGGCGTCGGGCTGCACGCTTTTGTCGCCCGAAATGAGGTTGATGTTGACCTGCGTATCGGCGTGGTAGTCGTCGGGAAAGAGGGGACGGAGCGTGCGATCTACGAGGCGCGAAACGAGAATTTCCATGTCGGAAAGACGGCCTTCACGCTTAAGAAAACCGCCGGGAATGCGACCAGCGGCCGCAAATTTTTCCTGATAGTCCACCGACATGGGCAGGAAGTCCACGCCTTCTTTGGCTTCGCGGCGCGAAACCACGGTGGCCAGCAGCATGGCATTGCCCATACGGACAACCACGGCGCCGTCGGCTTGTCGGGCGAGTTTGCCCGTTTCGATGGTGATTTCGCGGCCATCGGGCAGCGCGAAAGATTTGGTTACAACAGCTTTTTTCATAACAACAGCAGAGAGAATGGGTGGCGTGGGCCGGAAAGGGCAGCAAGGAAAAAGGGGGAATCCGGCCCGAATTCCCCCTTTTTATGAGATAGAGATTATTTGCGGAGACCTAGTTCGGCAATGATGTGCCGATAGCGCTCGATGTCCACTTTCTGGAGATAAGTAAGCAGACGACGACGCTTGCCCACCAGTTTGAGCAGGCCCATGCGGGTGGAGTAGTCGTGTTTGTTTGCTTTGAGATGCTCCGTCAGGTGCTCGATACGGCGGCTGAAAAGGGCAATTTGTGCTTCGGGCGAACCCGAGTCAGTAGCTTTTTTGTAGTAGCCGTGCTTTTCGAAAATGGCCGCTTTGTCTTCTTGGGTCAGGTACATCAGAAATTCGTTCGGATAAATCTTGTTTTATTTTAAGTCTGCAAAGGTAATCCTTTTTGTTTGCTCAAGCAATGAGCTACCCAAAAAAGTGGCTTTACGCAAGCCTTGTTCATAACAACTTAATTCCCACGCTGAGCAGCAGTTGATTCGCCCCTTGGGTGGGCCAAAACCAGTGCCGGGCGCGCTCGTAGCGGACATCGAGCGTAAGCCGGCCCAGGTCGAGGCCCGCCCCGGCTTGCCAACTGATAGACTGCGGCCGCTCGGACCTGCGCGGCGGAAAAGGCCGCCAGCGGGTATCCTGTCCCCACGCAAGCACGGGGCCGCCCAACACGCGCAGGCCCACCAGGCGGGTATCTACGAGGCGAATGCCCGCCAGCACGGGCATGTCCCACTGCTGCACGCGCAGGTCGGTGATCAGGGCCGGGCTTTGGGCCGGATCGTACTGCACGCTGCCCCGCTGGGTACGAAAGGCCAACTCGGGTTGAAAAAAAAGCCGCCGCCCCGAAAACCGGGCAAAGGCCCCCGCCCGGAAGCCTGTCAGGTAGTCGGCGCCGAAGGCGTCTTTGCGCAGCGAATGGCTGGTGTAGTCCAAGCCCACCTGCGGCCCGAAGGTAAAGGCCGGGTCTTGGCGCGATTGTGCGCGGAGCGCCCCGGCCAGGCCCAGGGCAGCGATCAAGAGCAGTAAGTTTTTCATGGAGAGGAGGTTAGCGGCTGAGCCGATTACAAAACCAGTGCCATGGCGCCTCAATCGGTTGGCTGAGGGCACCACACCGAAACCGAGCCCGCCAGACACCGAAACGTGCCCCAGCCCTGGTCGTCGGTGGTGACTATGTCGGCGAGGTGTTCGGTAATGTCCACGAAGGTAGTGTGAGGCAGGGCGGTTTGCATATGCTTGTGCCCTTCGTCGCCGTTGCTCAGCAGCACGGCCAGGCCCCCGGGGTGCTCGTCGTTGCCTTGGCGCGTCCAGCCTATGCAATTGGGGTGGTCGAAGTAGTCGTACTGGTCGCCGTAGGCCAGGTGCTGGCGGGCGTGCAGAAACTTGTCAATCAGCCACTGGTGCGAGGCCATCCAGACTTCGTGGGTTTGGCCGTCGCGCCCCACGTCTTCGTAGTGGGCCCCGTAATAGTCGGCAGCAAATACGCAGGGGTAACCGTCGCGCCGGAGCAAGATCAGGGCATAGGCCAAGGGCTTGAACCAAGCCTCGACGACGGATTCGAGCGATTGGAGGGGCTGCGAGTCGTGGTTGCTCACCAGCGTAACGGCCAGCAGGGGGTGCGTGACCACGAGGGTGCCGTCAAAAATCTGCCGAAGGTCGTAGGCATCCGCTTGCTGACTAGCCGCCGCAAAATTGTAATGCAGGGCCGCGTCGAAGAGGGTCATGTAGCTACCGGTGGCTTCCAAAAAGTGCTGTAGGGCTTCGCTTTGGCCCGACCAGTATTCGCCCACTGCAAACAGGGGCTGGTCGTGCTGCTGGTGGAGATGACGCAACCAATCCAGAAAAAAGCTCGACCTAACGTGCTTGACGGCGTCGAAGCGAAAACCGTTTACGCCGGTGGTCTTGAGGTACCACTCGCCCCAGTGCTTGAGTTCTTGTTGCACCTCGGGGTGGTTGAGGTCGAGGTTGCAGCCCATGAGGTAGTCGAAATTGCCCTTCTCTAGGTCCACGCTGTCGTCGAACTGCTTGCCTTCGAACAAAAAGATGGCATTCTGCTGGTCGTCGGAGTCATTGTGGTCGGTGGCATTAAAGTGATGCCAATGGTACTGCATGGGGGAATATTTTCCCCCGCGTCCGGCAAAGTCGAAGTGCGTCCAGGCGCGAATTTCGCGGGGCTCGCCCAGGGCTTGGTGGCGGTTGTCTGGGTTGTAGGGCGTGGCCACAAGTGTTTCGAGGTGGTCGGCCCCCAGTCGGTGGTTGAGCACCACGTCGGCATAGACGCGCAGCCCGGCGGCTTGTGCGGTGCGGATGGCTTGCAGGTACGCTTCGCGCGTGCCGTATTTGGTGCGTACGGAGCCTTTCTGGTCAAATTCTCCCAGGTCGTAGAGGTCATAGACGCCATAGCCTACGTCGTGGCCGCCGCCCACACCTTTGTAAGCAGGGGGAAGCCAGACGGCCGTAAATCCCGCTTGGGCCAGGTCTTCGGCTTGCTGGGCGAGTTGATTCCAGAGTGCCCCGTCGGCGGGCAGGTACCAGTGAAAAAACTGAAGCATAGCTCCGTTGAGTGCAGACATGGGTTGGGTGGCACCACGGACGAAGGGGTGTCTTGCTGACTTACGATTTTTTTCAAAAAAGTTTGGTGGTGTTTCCGGAAGAAGTGGCCCCGTTTTGTCTTGGGCGCAGTACACGAAGCCAATATTTAATTTATTTATTGTTACATGAATTTATTTAAATAAATACGGCCAGAATGCCGACTTTGAAGGCATGAAAAGCAGAATATTGTTGTGTATATTTTTGAGTACCGCCTTTTCGGGGCTTGTCTGGGCGCAAGCACCGCCGCGCAACGAGTTTTTTCCGCGTCGCAACAGCATTTATTATGAATGGCGGGGTTATGGCCCCCACTATGCGCTCAACTACGACCGGGTGGTATTTCCGCGTGCCAAACTGAGCTACGGCTTCCGGGCTGGCTTTTCGTACGCCTACGAATACCTCTCGCTGCCGGCGGCGCTCTACGTCATGACTACGCCGGGTGCCCACCACCTCCTCCTGAGCGTAGGCGGCACGGCGGCCATCGAGCGTTGGCGCACCTGGGGAGCGGCCCGCGATATTTCCGAAAAAACGGGCTATTTCATTCCCGGCTTTGGCTACCGCTTTCAGCGCCCGCAGGGTGGTTTGGTCTTCTCGTTGATGTACACGCCGCACGTGTATATGGATCCGCCTTCGGACGATTTCTGGAATTTCGTGCCCGAGTGGCGACCCCGGCGCTGGGGAGCTACGCTAGGCTGGAGTTTCTGAGGGCGACCAGCAAACCACCGTAGGCGCCGTAAGCGGCCTGACGTAAGGCCAGCTCGGGCGCAATTAGCGCAGCAGCATGGCCTGTCAGGGGCTTTTTCAATAGGAAAATTTTGGTAACTTTCCGAATAGCCACCAATATGCTACTTTTCAATTCATCACCTCATCAAACCAAACAACCATGGAAATGCCCGCACACCTATCGGCCTATCCGAAAGGCGTTCCC
>DAIMZG010000054.1:5765-11441 GCA_036734065.1 Catalimonadaceae bacterium | reverse complement strand
TTGACCGTCAGGCTGCCCGCCGTCGCGAAAGTGGCGTTGTTGCCACTGTTAAGGTGCAGGCCGCAGAAGGCCTGTCCACCCGGCCGCAGCGTGACCATCCCGTTGCTGGCCGTCAGCACGACCGTCGAAGCACCGGCCTGGAACGTACCGCTGTTGAGCCAGCTACCGTTTACCACCAGTTCGGATACCGAGTTGGCCAGCACACTGAGCGTAGCTCCACTCTCCACGGTCAGGTCGCCATCCACTTGCAATTGGAGGCTGTCTTCGATGGTGAGCGTAGCTCCGCTCTCGACAATGAGGCGCGCGGCCAAACCACCGGGGTTGGCCTGCGCCGGGCGCTTGGCCAGGCGCACGGTACTGCCCGTCGGAATGATTACTTCCGAACTGAGCGTGGGCACTTGGCTGACATCCCAGTTGAGGGGGTTATTCCAGTAGTTGTCGCCCGAGCCGTTGGTCCAGGTGATGGCCGACGCGTTGGACGTCCAGAAAATCTGGTTGTTGGGATCGTCTTCGTAGATGACACCCGCCCGGGCGCCCGTGGCATTTTCAAACACTACCACTTGCTGCAGCACCGTCCGGCGCACGTTGAAGTCCGGTCCGACTTCGAAGGTCACTTCCCGGATCGTATCGTTAGGCGACAGGTTGGCTTCCAGCAACAAGTAACGACCGCCCGCAGCCCCCGCCGTAAAGACGCCGTCCGACAGGTTGTTGGCCGCGTCGAGGGTCGAGCCGCTCAGCAGGCGCAAGCCCTGGGCGTTCAGATTGGCCAAGCGATAGTGACGCGCCGCCAGCGTGCCGCCGCTGTTGACCACCACCCCGTAGCGACCACTGCCATTGTGCGTCACGACGGCCCGGGCCGTAGCGTTCGTACCCAGCAGTTCGAGACGACCGCCGTTGGTCACCGTCGCGACAGCGCCATTGGCCAGGCGCAGTGTCGCCAGGGCATTAACCGTGAGCGTACCCGAGACAGTCACCGTCGGCGATGTACCCCCGGCCACGGTCAGGCTCTGGCCATTGAGGCGCAGGCGGCCGCTGCTGATGTTCAGCGCCTGGGCCACCGTGGCCGCCGTTGTCAGGCGAACCGTAGCCCCACCCACCGTTGGCGCGATTTGCACTTGGTGGTACTGCCCGGTGCCCGCCTCCCAGTCGAAGGTAGCGGCCGTCGTGGGGGCCAGCGTCAGCGTGCCCTGACGCCCGTCGAAGGTGGCCTGGTTGCGGAAGTTGCCTCGCACAGTGACGGCAAAGTTATTGGTAGTGACGTCGAGCGCGCCCGCCGCGAGGGTGAGGTCTTGGCGCACCACCAGCGGCGAAGCCAAGCGCAACTGTCCGGCTCCGCGCTTGACCAGGTGCTGGAAGGGCGTAGTGCCGTTGTTGAGCGAAGCCGAGCCGCCCGGCACGTCGAACACCACCGCACCCTGTCCGCTCGTGAACGAACCCGTGGCGCCGCGCGTCCAGCTACCGGCAATCGCGATGGTATCCTGCGCCGTGGTGGCCGTCAGGGCACCGTTGAGCGTCAGCTCGGCCGCAATAGCCAGGTCAGCCCCCGGGGCATTGTCCGTCGTATTGATGGTCAGCGCGGCCGAAGACTCGATAGTGAGGTTGTTGGCCACCGCGCCCGTCTGCCCAATGAGCGGCTGGCGCAAAGCCGAAGGAATCACCACGTCTTCGCCCACCACCGGGATGCTCACGGTGGCGTTGCTGGCCACCCAGTTCTGGGCGTTGAACCAGTCGTTGCTCTGGTTGCCCGTCCAGGTCCGTACCACCACGCCCGTCCACGAAATGAGGTTGTTGACGTCGTTGTCGAAGGTTTCGCCCGAGAAGGCCCCGGTGGCATTGTAGAACTCGACCGGGCCGCTGGCCTGATTTTTCTGGACGTTCGACGCCCCACCGCCCGGGTTGAAGGGGAAAGAAGCCCCCTCGATGCGCTGGGCCCCCGTCAGGTTTTGCGCGTTTTCGATGCGCAAATACGTGCCGCCGCTGCTGCCATTGGTAAACGTACAGAAGCTGAAGTTTTGAGCCGCGTCAATTGAACCGCCGCCGTTGATGCGGATGCCCTGCGCGCCGGTGTACTCAAACTGGGCGTGGCGGGCGCGAATGGTGCCATCCACTACGAAGTTGTACACCCCCGTGGCGCGGCGCGTGATCAGGTTGATATCCACCGCCGTACCGACGGCCTCGAACGTACCCGAACTGCTCACCGTGACGGTCGTGTTGGCCCCCAGGGCCAATTGTCCGCCCGCACCCATCTGGTACGTGCCGCCGATATTGACCGTATTCAGACTCGTACCCAGCGCCACGGCGTGGCCATTGCCCACCAGCACAGCCCCGTTAGCCAGGCTAAAGTCGCCCGTCACGTCGAGGTTGTCCTGCACATTGTAGGTGGCCGCACCCGCAATCGTCAGTGCGGGCAGTGCCGATCCGTTGGTGCGCAACTGGGCCGTGCCCGAAGGCTGGTCGAGGCGGTAGATACCGGTACCGATGAAAGTGCCCGACTGGGCCACCAGGTTGCCCCCTACTCGTACGGTGCGGCCGCTGCTGTTGAGCGTGCCCTGCTGTACCGTCAGGTGCCGCCGGATGCGTACGTAAGTATTATTGAAGGTCGCCACGTCTGCCTTGTCGAGCGTCAGGTCGTAGAATTCCTTCGTAGCCAGCACTTCGCTGCCGTTGAAAATCTGCTGCGCCTGCGTACCGTTGAGTACGACCTCCCCTTGGCGCGCGTCAAACTGCCCGTTGGGGTCGTTGTTGAGCCAGTTGCCCGCCAATGTAATTTGGTAATGTTGGGCGCTCACGTCGAGGCGGCTGGTCTGGAAGTTGAGGTTGCCACGCACCACGATATCGCCCGCCAGCATTTTGGTGTTGGCATTGACCAGCGTCAGGTTGCCGTAGGTAGCTCCCCGCACCAGTTGATTAGACGTGCCGTCGTAGAAGGTCGTCGAGGTAGCGTCCAGGTCGTAGGTAGCAAATCCCGCCGGGAAGTTATTATTGCCACTTACGTACACACCCCGGCCTGCTTCTACGGTAAATGTACCCGTCCCCGTATGGGTAAAGGCAAACGTTTCCAAGAACAAGTTGCCCGAGGTGGTGCGGAGCACCAAGTCGCCCGTTAGGCTGACGGCATCTTGCAACCGCTTGGTGCTGCTGCTGTCCAGTTCGAGGTGGTGGAAAGACGCCGCGTGGATAAGCTGCGTACCCCCTGTTTTGGTGAAGCGCATCCGGCCATTGCCTGCGTAGGTGCCCGTGCCGAACCAGTTGACACCACCAAAAGTGTGCGTGCGGTTGCCGTCGTGGAAGGTGGCGCCCGCCGCAATGGTCACATCACCCCCGAAATTGAACGTACCCGTGTTGCCCGCCCGCAGGGTGACGCCGTCGAGCACTTCGCAGACGTTGGCCACGCTGACGGTACCTTCGGCCGTTTTGGTGCCCGTACCGGCCATTTCGGCGCGGAAAAGGCCCAGCGCGCTGAACGTCTGGTCGGCGCCGTCGAGGCGCACGATGCCCGTCGTGGCGGCAAAGGTGCCGCCCGCATTCGTAAAGTTACCCTGCACCGACAGCACGTTGGCACCCGTGGGCGGTACCACCGTACCGGCACTGATGGTCAGGCTGCCCGCTACGGGGAAGTCACCGCCCGCCAGCGTGAAGGTGGCCCCGCCGTTGAAAATCAGGCTGCCGAAAGGCGAAGTAGGCCGGGTCTGGAGGGTCACGTTGCCCGTGGAGGCCGTGAAGATCACCGTGGCCCCGCCGCTGAGGAAACTCGAGGAGGCGTTGAGCGACCAGTTGCCGCCCACGCTGATGTCGCTGGCAGGATTGGTGACCTCCAGGATGGCTGCCCCGCCGTCGCCCACGATCACGTCTTCGGTGACGGCCAGGTCGAAGCCACCCGCCAGGCGCAGCAGCCCATTGGTCATGCGCAGTTGCTTGCAGCGGGCGTTGTCACCCGTCACGAGGGCGCTGTTGATGGCCGAAGGAATCACGACGTTGATATCCGAAGTGGGCACCTGGGCCGGCGACCAGTTGCTCGGCGTAAACCAGTCGTTACTGGTGGCGCCCGTCCAGGTGACGGTGCTCACGGCCGGCCAGTCAATCCGGTCACCGGGGTCTTGCTCGTAGCTTTCACCACCTAATTCGCCCGATACGGGTTCGTCAAAGACCAGTTGCCCCGACGCGGCTGCGCTGCGCGAGACGTTGAAGGTGCTGTCGTTGGGCACTTGTCCGTAGCGGAACGTGACATTGGATACCACCGGGAAGCCAGCCGGAATGGTGTGGTTGGCCGTCAGGTAGCGGCGCGAAGGCGTGTTGGTACCGCCCGTGCGCATGCCTTCCCACGTACCGTTCGAGAAGTTGTGCGTCGGCGATACGGTGGCCCCCGGGGCCAGCGTCAGGCCGCCGTCGGTCAGGTTTTGCAACAAGTAGAACTGCGCCTCGATGGTAGCTCCCGCGCGCACCTGCACGTCGAGGCGGCTGCCCGTGGTGCAGTACATGCGCGCCGCTTGTACGCCGCTCCCCACCAGGCGCAGCGTGCCTTCCACGTCCACCAGGCCGTCGCCGTTTTGCGTGTTCATCAGCACCTCCGACCCGGCATCGGCCCAGAGCGTAGCGCCCGGCGCAATGCGCAATTGTTGGGGCACACCGTTATTGGCCCCCACGCGCAACTGCTGACCGTTGAGCCGCAGGGTGGCCCCATTGCCAATCCGCACATCGCGGTTCACGCCCATGGGCGCCTCCAGTGTGTAGGTCGTTACTTCGTTGCTGAGCTGGTTGAAGGTCACCTCGTTAAAGGCCGCCGTACTGCCCGCCCGGATGGTCTTGGGGGCCGTATCGGCACTTTCGAAAGCCACCGTACCCAGTCGTCCGGCGAAAGTACCCAGGTTTTGCCAGCTACCCCCTACCCGGATCGAGTAATGTTGGGTGTTATCCACGTCGAGGGTGGTGTTGCTGGCAATCGTCAGGTCGCGTACCTGCCAGGCGCCCGTCAGCAGTTTGATGCCTCCATTGTTAACCGTTACATTTTGTGACAATAAAGCCGGGAGCGACTGCGTACCGCCCAACCGATTGAATTCGAAGCTGGCGGCGCTGGTCGTCCAGGAGCCGTTGATAAAGAAGTTCGTAGAAGCCAAGCGGTGCGTCAGGTTGCCCATCTGTACCGATGCCCCCGGCGCGATGGTAAAATCACCCACGCCCACCACCAGGCCGTGACCCGCAATGGTTTTGCTGCCGTTGGCAAAAGTGACGCCGCGAAACTGGTGATCCGCCCCCGGCTGAATAGTTTGGGCTACACTGCCGTTGAAGGTTACCGTGTTGGCCGTGTGCGTAAAGGTGCCCTGATTGTTCCACTGCGCCCCGCGCACTTCCCACGGCAGGTTGGTCACCACCGTGACGCCCGGCGCGATGGTGACATCGCCCAGCGCCCGTACCAAGTCGTTGGTCCCCGTCATGGTTTTGGTGCCTGTGCCCCCAAAAACTACGTGATTGTAGTCCAGCAACTCCGGCGATCCGCTCCAATTGTTGAGAATATTCTGGTCTTCGCCCTCAAAAAACACCGTACCGGCCGGACTGGGATACCGGCGAATATCTACCGTTGCCCCCTGCAAGTGCACGTTATGGTTGCCACCATTGGTCAGTACGGTACTGTTGCCCGTCACGAAATTGCCTCGTACATACAGGTCACCGTTGAAAGTG
>DAIMZG010000054.1:0-5665 GCA_036734065.1 Catalimonadaceae bacterium | reverse complement strand
CGCCCGCGTTGAGGGTCAGCACGTTGTCGCTTCCCTGCGCGGTGATCGAAGCCGAAGCCTCCAGCCGCGTGGTGGCCGCCAGCAAATTGACATTGCCCGTCACGGTGAGGGCCTGCGCGATGGTTTTGGTGCCACCACCCTGTACGGTCAGGTTGCGGAACGTAGTGGCGGAGGTTCCGCCTACGATTTGGTTGTTGCCGTCGAGCACCACGCCGCCGTTACCGCTCTGGGTAAAAGCATTGGCCCCGGCATCGTTAGTCCAGTTGCCACCCAAAAAGATCGTCTGCACGCCGCCGTCCAGCGAAGCCCCGCTCAGCAGGCGCACGTTACGGCTAGCCGCCAGGTTACCCGTCAGGGTTTTGATGCCATTGCCCGCAAAGTCCACATCGTAGAAGTTGCCGCCCCCGATGGTTTGGGGCTGCGCGCTGCTGAAGGTAACGATACGGGTGCGGGGCACAAACGTGCCGCTGCCCAGCGCCCAGTTGCCCGTCACCAAAATGTCGTGGCTGGCTGCATCCAGCGTGCCGCTGCTGAGTTCGATCTGGCTGGCGATGTTCATCGGACTAGCCAACACGTAGGTGGCCCCGTCGGCATCTACGATTAATGTCTGGAAAGACTGGCCGCCCGTGCTAATGGTGTGCGTGCCATTGGTGGCTTCGAGTTGTACAACTCCTACCCCATTGGGCTGGTAGGTACCGCTCATGGCCCAGCTTCCGCCCACGCGGATGGTGTCGCTGGCGGCGGCTTGGCTCAGCACGTCACCCGCCCCGACGGTCAAGTTGTTAGCCGTAGTCAATGTGCCGCCGTTGACGGCCACCGTGATGGGTGTCCCCGCCCCGGCCAGGCGCAGGCGGTTGGTAACCACGGGGGACGTTACGGCCACCGTATAAGCACCTGGCACCTGGCTGTGGTCGAGCAGGACGTCAGCACCCGAACTGGGCAACGTATTTCCCGACCAGTTGAGCGGGTCCGTCCAGGTGGTGGCGTCGCCGCCGCCATCCCAGAAAAAGCCGTTGGGGAATGTCCACTGCACCAAGCCCGAAGTGCTTTGGGCCGGGTTCTCGTTGGCCGGATTTTCCTGGTCGTAGATCTCACCCGCCAAGACACCCCCGGCGTCGCTGAAGGTGATCACCCCGCTGCCCGACTGGCGGCTGACGTTGTGCACCGGCCCCGCACCGAAGGTCACGTTGGTCGCCGTGAAGTCGGCAAAGTTTTGTCCCGTCAGGGTCAGGTAGGCATTACCCGTACCGCTGGCAAAGGTGCCCTCGCTCAGGTTGTCCGTAGCGTCGAGCGTGCCGCCTACGAAGTGCAGTCCGTTGCCCCGGGTACCCGAAATGAGGTAATGAAGCGCGTGCAGCGTACCGCCCGCCTGGTAGAACACGTAGTTGCTGGCCGTGCTGGCCAGTACCGAGGCCGTATTGCCCGCTACGCCCACCAGCCGCAAAGTACCTTGGTTGACGAGCGAATCGTTGCCGATGCGCAGGGTGGCGCCGGCGTCCACGTCGAGGGTGGCGGCCGAGGCTACGCGCACGCCGCCGTTGCCATTGAGCGTAACGGCGTGGCCGTTGAGCTTGAAAGTACCGGCCTGCACGGTCAGGCGCCGATTGTTTACAAAGTTAAGTTCGCCGTCGAGTTGGTAAGCGCTCGTACCCGCATCTACCACCACGTTACGGAACGGGTCGGTGGTGGGCCGGAACGTGTAGCTCGGGCCGCCCGCCGTGCCGCGCAGAAAGAGGGTACTGTTGTCGTTGTTCTGATTGAACCGATCGTCGCAAAGCAAATCGCCACCTACGGTTACGTTGTGTACATTGGTCACGAACATCCCCCGCGCGATGGCCATTTCGTTGCCGACCGTCAGCGGATCCTGTAATCTCAATTGATTCGTTGAGACACTAAGGTTAATCCGCAGGTTGTAAAAGGCTTGTCCGGCGGTGGTCAGGCTGGAGGTGCCACCCGTCAGGTTTACCTGCCCCTGGCGCGCCACGAACGTACCCCCCTCGTTCAACCACTGCCCCTCGACGATCAGGGCGTGGTGGGCCGGGCTGACGTCGAGCGTCGCGCCGGGCGCAATGCGCAGGCCGCCGCCGAGTTGCCAGTTGCCCCCCATCGTTTTGGTACCCGTGCCGCCAATGCGCACGTGTTCAAATTCGGAGCGGCCAATGGCCTGGTTGGCCCCGTCGAAGATGACCGAGTCCGTATGGGCGAAAAAGCCGTTGTTAGTCCAGTTGCCGCGCACCGCAATGCGGCGCCCAAAGCCGTTGACACTGCCGTCCACGATTTCGAAGTTCCCATTGACCGTCAGCGGCCCGTCGAGCAGGCGTTTTTCGCCACTGCCGCTAAACTGCACGTGGTGGTAGTCAATGGGTTGGTAGTTGCGGATGTCCTGCTGGCTGCTGCCATCGTAGCGCACGGTGCCGTTGGCCGCCGTAAAGGTATTGCCCGTTTGGAAAAACCAGTCGCCGCCCACCCGCAGGGTACGTCCACCCAGGCTTAAATTGGCTCGATCTTGGCGAAAATCCACATTCCCCATCACGCGCACATCAGTTTGCAAGGTAAGAGGCACCACTTCGTTGTCGCTAGTGGTGCCAATCCGGAGCTGGCCAAAATGGCTATTGGCGTTAGAGCGGATCGTTTTAGCCCCGTTGCCCCGAAACTCCACGAACCGATCGTCGCCCTGCGTAAAGCTACCCGTGCCGTCGCCCACCCAGTTGCCCCAGACAACGAGGTTGTTTTGGGCCACCACGGGGGCCGTGGTCACGGTGGTCTGGCCTAAAACATTCAGGGCGCCCACCAGCGTTTTGGTGCCCGTTCCGGCAAACGTGACGTGGTGAAAATCGGCCGCATTGATGGTCTGGGCACCGCTGCCGTCGAAGGTGATGGTGCTGCCCGTCGTGACCTCTGCCCGCGCTGCCGGCACCGACCAGTTGCCGCCCACGCGGTGGTTGAAGTTGCCGTACACAAAGGTGCCGTTGCCATTGACGTAGCGTACCTCGCCGCGCACGTTGAGGGGCCCCTGCGGAATTTTCTGCGTGGTATTGCCCTGAAACTCGAGGTTACCGTACAGGATGGGTATTGAAAAAGCCACTAGCGCCGGGATGCTCTGGTTGAGACCCCCTCCGTCGAAGCGGACGGTGCTGGCCGCATCCAGGTTCATGCTGCTGAAAGTGACGGCCGCAGCCGCAAAGTTGTTGGCACCGCCGGTGCGCCAGAGGGTATGCGCGCCCAATGCGAACGTAGCCGCAAAGTTTCCATTGATGATGTTGTCATTAGGGTCAAAGGTGATAAAGCTCACCTCGTCGCCCCCGGTGTTGGTCACCGAGAAAGAACCCGTAATGGATACTGGCGCCAGCAGGCTCTTGGTGCGCATTTGCGTAGTGCCCGTGCTGGTGAAATTGAGTTGCGCAAACTGGTACCAGCCCGGATTCGTACCTCCCGAAGCCTGCAAGGTTTGGTTGGCATCGGGGGCGTCGAACGTGAACGAGCCCGTCGAGGTAATGCGGTACGTGCGGCCCCCGCCCGTGTTGGTGACCAGATTGCCGGCCAGCGTATGGCTGAACGATCCCAGGCTCACCTGCACGGCCGGGTCGGTAGTGGGCCCGTCGAGATACATGCTGCCGTTGATGTCGAGGTTGCCACTGGCCACTTTCTGGCCATTGGTCAGATAGAGGTTACCGTAGCTGATGCCACCCCGCACGGTTTGGGTGAGGGCAGCCGCCCCGTTGTAGTAGGTGCGCGAGTCGCTACCCAAATTATAGCTACCAAAACCTATTGGGAACTGGTCGGTACCCCGCAACTGGAGCTGACCCCGATTTCGTAACAAGAAAACTTGACCGCTGCCCGTAGCCACCAACGCCGACGTCTCGTTGAGCGTTAGATTACGGTTGGGAAAAATGGTCAGGTTGCCCCCCACTTGCCAGGTGCGAGCATCTTGTAGGATGCAGTTGCCATCCACGGCAACGGCCGCCGTTCCGAAGCCCAGGGTGCTGGAAGGGCCGTCGTTGCGCAGCTCTCCGCCCGTCAGGGTGACGGTGCCCGAGAAGCTCACCGGGCCATTATTCAAATCGGTGCGGGGCAAGCGGTGGTCGCCGCCGCCGTCGGTGAGGCCGACGCCGTTGTTGACACGCAACAGGCTATTGACCCGCAAGTTGCCCGCGATGGTTTTGCTGCCACTGCCCTCGAAGCGCACGTCGTGAAACGTGACCGTGCCGGCCAGCGTGATGGCCTGGTCGCCGGAACGGTCAAAGTGCGTCCGTACGCTGGTCGTCACCGTGTAGGTAGCCCCGGCCGTCACGGAAAAGTCGCCCCGCTGGTAGTGCAAATTCTGTACGCGTAGCTCGCTGTTATTGTCCACCAACAAATCGCCATTGACGTCCACCCGCGCCTGGAAAAGGGCCAGGCGGTTGGCGCCGCCTTTGGCGATAGTGAGGTGGTGAAACTCGACCGCCTGCGCCGTGGCGTTGATGGCCGTCGAGAACGTCCCTTCGAAGCGCACCGTATTGGTACCGATCAGGCGACTATTATTGTCTTCGTTCCAGTCGCCGTACACCGTGTGCGTCAGGCCGTTGCCGCCGTCAAATACGGAGCCGTTGATCAGCGACACACTACCCCGGATGTCGAGGTCGAGGGCCGTCTGGGCATTGCCCGCCACCACCACGTCGTAGAGGGTGGGCACTGCCGTACCCCCCACGCTGACGCCCACTTGCCAGACACTGCGTACGGCTTGGGCGCCGGAGGTGTAGAGCGACAGTACTCCGTTGTTGACCAGCGGGCCGGACAGCAAAAGTGTGTGTACGGCCGCACTGCCCACGGTGTACGTACCCCCCGCCACCACGGTCAGCCCGCCGGGCTGCACCGCAAGCGTATCGGGGCCGGGGCTGCCCCCACCGTGCAACCAAGTGCCCGCCACCGACAGCGACTGCACGGCGCGGTTGTCGGCCAGGGTGATAGTGTGGCCCATCTGCACCACAAAATCGTGGGTGCCCGCGCTCAGGTCGGCTGGCGTAGGCGCTGTGCCACTGCCATCGGGCTGCGTGTTCCAGACGCTGGTCTGGTCGAAGGTGCCACTCCCTACCGAGTAGTAGGTAGCGGCCCTGACCCCCTGCCCAATCAGGAGCAAAAGGCCAAGCAAAGCGAGTGTTCGTAAATGGAGGTACATACTAGCGAGTTTATGACGTACAGATGGCGAGCTTTCGTCGCATCAGTCACAATGTTACTGCACTCGCCCCCTACCTCGGCTGCGCCTGTCCGGCAAGCCTCCCGCGGGCGTGTAGGAATACAGGCAAGATCGTCGGCTTGTCCTTGGTGTGTGTTTGATTACCACCCCGTGCAGAACTGCACCCGGAGAATTGCCCGCCAAGAAGTTTAGGCTAGCACACACCCAGTGTAAAACAAGATTTTTAGACGAGTGTGCTTTTTTATCCGTTCAGTTTGGCTTAACACCCGGCCAAGTATATTTTTATTCGTCTGCTCTCTTGTGTAAATGGCTGCGTATCAATCGGCTAGACACGGGCATTCCTGGCCAGCCTGCATTGTGGCGTAATACCACATTCCTGCAAGAAATCCGGGGATATTGGTACGTTAGTGTACCTTCAGCAAGGCCCCCTCCGCGCCTCGCACCTCCCGGATTTCTTCGCGCCGCAGCTTGCCTTTTCTATTGTAATAGCGC
>DAIMZG010000053.1:0-11547 GCA_036734065.1 Catalimonadaceae bacterium | reverse complement strand
TGCCCGGCGATCAGCGCCCCCGTCCCGAGGGTTTGCCAGATGCCCCGGCGGCCAATCCGCAAGGGCAACTTCCAGAAATACAGCAAGGCCAGCAACGCCACTGCCGCCAGCAGCGTCCGGAAAAACACGATCTCGACGGCCGGGATGGTCATCAGCGCGCCCAGGATGGCTGTAAAGCCCCAGACCAACACGATAAAATGGAGCTTGAGATAATCTTGGGTTTCGGTACGCATCAGCGGGGTACGGTACGGTAAAGAATCAGGCCAATGGCGGCAAATACCATGTTGGGCGTCGAGGCCGCCAGCAGCGGGTCCACCCCACCCGCCTGGGCAATCTTGCGGCTGGTAATCACGAAGAGGATGTACACGAAGGCCAGCACAAAGCCCAAGGCAATTTGCAGGCCCGCCCCTTTGCGGCTTTTGCGCGCCGACATAATCACGCCGATCAGCGTCAGGATAACGGCCGCAAACGGATAGTTGAGCCGCTCGGCCCGCTCTACTTCGTAGCGCTCGACGTCTTCGGCGCCCCGATCACGCTGTTCGCGAATGAAACTGCGCAGCTCGGGCAGGGTCATGGTTTCGTGCCGCCCGTGCTGGCTCTCGAAGTCGCGCGGATAGAGGTTGATGAGCGTGTCGAGGGTTTCGCCAAAGGTCACGGTTTCGAGGGTGTCGCGGAACGTATGGAGGCGGTACTTTTCGATGCGCCACTTCTCTTGCTCGGGCTGCCAGACGATGCGCTGGGCCGTAAGCTTGTGCCGCAGGTCGGTGCCTTCTACATCTTCGAGCGTAAACTGGTAGCCCGTCCGGACGCTGTTGTTGTAACTGCGCAAATACGCGTAGGTCTGGGGGCCAATGCGCTGGTGGATGTTCTGCCCGTCGAAGTAGTAGGGCCGTTTGAGGTATTGCACCTCGAAGGCCACCCGGATTTCGTTGGCCTTCGGAATCACCCAGCCAATCAGGCCAAAGGAGATCAGCCCGATCAACAGCGACCCCACAAAATAGGGCAACAGCAACCGCACAAAGCTGACGCCACTGCTGAGCATGGCGATAATTTCGGTACGGAGGGCCAGTTGGGCCGTCACGAACACGGTGGCAATAAAAATGGTGATGGGACTAAGAAAATTGGCGTAGTACGGAATCAGGTTGAGGTAGTAGTCCAGCAAGATCTCTCTTACCGACACCTCATTCTTGATGAAGTCATCGTTTTTCTCCGTAAAATCAATCACCACGATCACCGCCATCAGCACAGCCACCACGAACACATAGGTGGTCAGAAATTTCTTCAGGATGTAGCGGTCGAGTAGCTTCATGGCGTAGGTTTTTTCCTAAGCTTCGGCCCGCTCGCTAAGTTCCAGCCAGCGCTCGGTGCAGGCATCGAGTTGCTGCTGGCGCGCTTCGAGGGTTTGGGCCCACTCCGTAAGCTGCGCGTGGTCGTCGTGCCCGGCGCTCAGCAAGTCCGTCAGGCGCGCCAGTTCGGCTTCGTGCTGCGCAATATCGGTCTCCAGTTGGGCGAGCTCCTGCTTTTCTTTGAACGAAAGACGGCGGTCGCCACCAGAGGCGACGGGCGCGGCTTCGGGTGTCGTCGCCGCGGCGGGCGCGGCTTTGGCCTGCCCCGCTGATGGCAGCCCCACTGATGACTTCTCCACCGTCGGCAAAGGCCCGGCACTGCGAAAGTCCGTGTAGTTGCCCGCGAAATCGCGGATGCGCCCGTCCCCTTCAAACACGAACAAGTGATCTACGAGCCGATCCATGAAGTAGCGGTCGTGCGACACCAGCAGCAGCGTGCCGCCAAACTGCTGCAAGAAGTCTTCCAGCACGTTGAGTGTGTCCAGATCCAAGTCGTTGGTAGGTTCGTCGAGGATGAGGAAGTTGGGGTTGCGAATCAGCACCCGCAGCAGTTGGATCCGGCGACGCTCCCCCCCGCTGAGTTTGCCCACCAAGTCGTATTGCCGGGCCGGCGCAAACATAAACTGCTGCAGCAACTGTCCGGCCGAGACCTCTTTGCCATCGCCCAGCCGAATGGATTCGGCCACCTCCTGCACAGTTTCGATCACGCGGCGGTCGGCGGGCAGTTCGGGCAATTCCTGGGTATAGTAGCCAAACACGGTGGTGGCCCCCGCGTCAGCCGTGCCCGCGTCGGGCGCCGCTTTTCCCGTCAGCAGGTTAAGGAACGTACTTTTGCCCACGCCATTGGGCCCCACGATGCCTACCCGCTCGCGCCGCTGGAAGGTGTAGGTAAAATCGCGCACCACCGTCAGGTCGCCGAAGCGCTTTTGCAAATTGCGGATCTCCAGAATCTTGCCGCCCTGCCGAGACATCTTGACGTTGAGCTGCAACTGATCGTCGGCGCCCCGACCCGCTGCTTTGTCTTTTAGGTCGTAGAAAGCACCAATGCGGGCCTGCGACTTGGTGCCGCGCGCTTTGGGCTGGCGACGCATCCATTCCAGTTCTTTGCGCAGCAGATTGCGGGCCTTGTCGGTTTCGACTTGGTCTTGCACGGCGCGCTCGGCCTTTTTTTCCAGAAAGTAGGCGTAGTTGCCCTGGTAACGGTGCAGCCCCCGGGGCGTCAACTCAATAATTTGCTGCGTGACCCGATCGAGAAAATAGCGGTCGTGCGTCACGAGCACGAGCGTGGTCTGCTGCGTAGCCAGCAAGTCTTCGAGCCACTCGATGGCCGTCAGGTCAAGGTGGTTGGTGGGTTCGTCGAGCAAGAGCATATCGGGCTCGCTGAGCAACACGCGGGCCAGGTCTACCCGGCGGCGCTGTCCGCCCGAAAGTGTGCCCACCGTGCGGTCGAGTTCGGGCAGCCCCAGGCGGGTGAGAATCTGCTCCATGCGCACCTCGAAATCCCAGGCGTTGAGTTCATCCATCCGGCGGAGGATGTCGGTCAGTTCGTCGTCCGAGACGGTGTGGCCCGCCAGCGTACGGGCGTAGGCCAGGGCCACTTCGGCCGTGGGGGTGGGCGCAGCAAAGAGGTTGTCGCGCACCGAAAGGGCCTCGTCGAGCGTGGGCTGCTGGTGCAGATAGCCTACGCGCAAACTCTGGCGGCGCGAAACTCCGCCTTCGTCGGCCTCGACCACGCCGGCCAGGATACCCAGTAACGTAGACTTGCCCGCGCCGTTGGCCCCTACGAGGGCCACTTTTTCGCCCTGGCTGATGCCAAAAGAAAGATCGCGGAAGAGCCAGTCCATCCCGAAGGACTTGCTGATCTTCTCGGCTGATAAGTAGTTCATGCGTATATTGTTTTCCCGTTTGGCACTGCGTAATTGCTTTGCGCAAGCGCCGGGCTTCTCAAAAGACTGGCAAAGATAACTACCGAACCGTTCAGGTATTTTTTTACGAATACTTTTCTAGAGAAGACCACTTTGAATGTAGGAATCAAGCTTATCAAACAAATAAACATTACTTATAATTACTTTAAAATGATTTTAATAAAAATTTTACATAAATTTTGCTTTATTAAATGAGAAACCGTTATTTTTGTTAAAAAGCAATAATTATTAGTAGTTTACATTTCGCAATTTTCTTCTTGTCCTTCTCCAAACGCTCGCCACGCACCAACACGTCCTCCGGTTTTCTACCCCAATAGCCCCTCTCCGCTGTGACCCCACTGCTTTCCCCATCCCGCCCCATAGCACCCACCAGTCTCCCCCTCACGGCGGACTGGTGGGCACTTTTGGGGGGGTTGCAACCGCCGCCCCTACTGGTGGCCCGCATCAGTCAGGAGGGCATCCTGCGGGAGGTTTACACGTCCGGCGCCCTACCCTTCGATCTGCACCCACACCTCGGCCGGGTACTTTTGCCCGCACTGCCGCCTGACCTGCGGCTGCCCTTGCTCCGCGCCGCGCGCCGGGCCGCGCGCGACCAAAAGCCCGTCGAGTGTCACTTGTCGCTGCCCCTCGCCGCGGCCGAACACCACTACCACGTCGTGGTGTATGCCCGCGTGTCTTCCTTGGCCGATTTTGCCATCGTGGCCCACGACGTCACCGTCAGCGAGCGCGCGCGGCGAACTCAGGCGCGCGAAGTAGCCCGGCTGCGCTACCTCAACGCGGGCCTGCGCGACGTCGGCGCCCTCAGCGTCCGGCCCTTTGCCAATGCAGCCGCGGCAGTACACGCCCACCTGGCACTGGGGCGGCAACTGCTCGGCGTGCGGGGAGCCGTTTTCGGATATGCCGAAAACGCGGACTTCCGGACGGTGGCCCTGTCTATCCAGCCAACCGCCGAGGCGCCAAATCTGGCCGTGCTGGCCGCTTTGGTGCAGGACATCGCCCCGCCCTCGGATGTTCCCGTCTGGGAAAACCGCTCCGGCACGTCGGGATGGACCGTCCGCATCGGCACGCGCCTGCCCGACGGCGGCGTGCTGTGCTTTTTCGATACCCAACTGCCCCCACCCGACCCGGCCGCCGGCGCGCCCGACTTCGTCCCGTTGCTGGCCGACAGCCTGGCCCACCGCTTGGCGGCGTCTCCGGCAGATTCGCCCGGCACGCGCCAGATTGAGTTTTTCTCGGAACTGAGCCACGAGCTACGCACACCCCTCAATACCGTGATCGGCATGACACGGCTGTTGCTGCAGGAAACGCCCACGGCCACCCAGACCGAATACCTGGAGGCCATCCGCTTTGCGGCCGACAATGCCCTGGCCCTGGTCAACGATACGCTCGACTTTTCGAAGATGGAGGCCAACCGCTTTACCTTCGAACAGAAAGTCTTCAGCTTGCGCGAGTTGTTGCTGCAAATGCAGCGCTCGGCCCGCCTGCGCGTGCGCGACAAACCCGTACGGATTGCGGTGCGTACGGACGTGGACGTACCCGAATACCTGCACGGCGACGAGCTGCGCCTCAACCAGATCCTGACCAACTTGCTCAGCAACGCCGTCAAATTTACCGAACAAGGCGAGGTATCGCTCAGCGTGGCGACGGTCACACATTCGGCCGAACAGATTTGCCTTTCGTTTCGGGTAAGCGACACGGGCATTGGCATCCGGCCCGAGCAGCTTTCGCTGATCTTCGAGCGCTACGAGCAGGGCAACACCGACATTGCCCGTCGCTACGGCGGCACGGGCCTGGGCCTGACCATCACCCGGCGGCTGGTCGAGCTGCAGGGCGGCACCATCCGGGTAGGTAGCCAAGTAGGGCAAGGCTCGGACTTTACGGTCGAGCTGACTTTCGGCCTTGTCGGGCGGGGCAGCCTTCCGCCGCGCTTGGTCGGGTCGCCGATTTCTGCGCCAGTCCCCGACGCCCCCAACCGCTTGCAAGGGCTGCGGGTGCTGCTGGCCGAAGACGACAACTTTAACCGGCTGGTGGCTGAAAAATTTTTGCGCCAGCAGGGCGCCCTCGTCGAAACGGCCAGCAACGGCCAGATAGCACTCGACCAGCTTGGCAAATCTCCCTTCGACGTGCTGCTGCTCGACCTCCAGATGCCCGGGCTGAATGGCTACGAACTCGCGCGTCGCCTGCGGCAGCACCCCGAACGACGGCTGCGCCAGTTGCCCATCGTGGCCCTTTCGGCCGCGACCGCCTCGGAAGTGCTGCCCGCCATTCGGGAAGCGGGCATGAACGACTTTATCGGCAAGCCCTTCGATCCGGAGACGCTCTACACGCGCCTGCAAGTGTACGTCGGCGCACAAGCGGACGCGCTGGCGCAGGCACTTCCCTCGCAAGTGGACTTTAGCTACCTCGAACTGCTGGCCAACAACGAACAGGATTTTCTGCGCCAGGCCCTCGAAACCATGCTTACGCAAATGCAGCAATTTGACGGCCAAATGCGCGAAATTGCCGATCAGGGCGACGCCGCCGCCTACCGCTTTTGCACGCACAAGATCAAATCTACCTTCAATACCCTGAAGGTGCGGCAGTTTCAGGAAATTGTGGGCAGTGCCGAATTGCTGCCCGAAGCAGCAGACGAAATGCGTCAAAAAATTGACCGGTTGCTCGATCTCAACGCGCAGGTATCGGCCGAGGTAGCCCGACGTCTGAGCGACTTGGGCCAACCCTGATCAGGCCGTTTCGGTCTTCCGCAGCTGGTACGTCTCGTTGGTGAATACTTCTCCGCTTTCGGTGCGTACCCGGTAGGTGATAATGCCCTGGCGCTTGAGAAAGAGGGGCTGCACGATTACGCCCGTGCTAACAAAACTGTTCTCGTCGTAAATCTCTACTGCGTCGCCCGCCTGGAGCGACGCGCTGGCCCGGATGATCGTGTTGACCACGTCGGCCCGCTTTTGCATAAACTCTCCGATTTTCTTATCCATCTCGTTGATGAGGTGGAGCTTTTCTTCCGGAATTGGATGTATCATAATGCCATCGTTGTACCCGGAGTGCGGGTAAAAAGTAAAAAGTTGTTAAAGGTAAGTATCAGGCACACAGTTGATAACTCGGGGTATTTGCGCGATAAGCCTCCGGAAAATTGCTTACACCGTGCAAACCACCAATGCATTTGACGCTATGTTACCCACAAAACTACAACCACAACACCAAAAACAAAGTTTTGACATTGGAATGAATAGGCCTCAAAGGTACGAATAAATCAAAATATCGGAACGGCGATGCGGCGCGCGTTTGACGTATCGGCTTTCGTGGTGATTTGGGTGAGTTGAAACAAGCAAACCTTGGCCGAATTGCCGTAAGTTTCGGCATGCATTCTCACTTGCGACACCAACGCCCGCTGGGCATCTTCGACAGCGGCATTGGGGGGCTTACGGTGGCCCACGCCATCAGCCAGGTTTTGCCCGGCGAGCAGTTCGTTTATTTTGGCGACACGGCCCATTTGCCCTACGGCGACAAATCTACGGCGGCCATTCAAGCCTACGCCGTCAAAATCTGCGACGTGCTGCTGGGGCAAAAAGTTAAACTCATCCTGATCGCCTGCAACTCGGCCTCAGCAGCGGCCTACGAGCTGGTGAAAGCCTACGTAGGCAGCAAGGCGCACGTGCTCAACGTCATTGATCCCGTAGTGGCGTACGTGGGTACGCACTTTGCCGGGCGGCGCGTCGGGCTGATCGGCACCAAGCAGACCATCGCCTCGGGCGTGTACAATCGCCAGCTAGAGGTCCTCGGCCGCGAAGTGGAGCTACGCGCCCTGGCCACCCCCCTACTGGCTCCGATGATCGAAGAGGGCTTCGCCGAGAGCCGCATCAGCCAGCAGGTGATTGACACGTACTTGTCGGACCCGGCATTGGAAGGGATCGAGGCACTGATCCTGGGTTGCACACATTACCCCTTGATCCGCCGCGAAATTGAGCAGTATTACCGGGGCCGGGTGCAAGTCATTGATTCGGCCGAGGTGGTGGCCGCCCGCCTGCAGCAAGTGCTCACCGACGAGGGCCTGTTGCGCACCCAGCGGCCCGGTGCCCACAACTTTTTTGTTTCGGACTACACGTCTGCCTTCGAACAGTCCACCCGGCTGTTTTTCCGGCGTCCGGCCCGGCTGCAAGCCTACCCCTTGTGGGAATGAAAATTTGTGGGAATGAAAAATTTCAAATTTGTGTCGTCACTTTAGGTCACGTCATCCGGATTTTCCCGTATTTTGAGTTGACTCCCCAGCCCCTACCCCTCTTTTATGAGTGACGCCATCAAGCACGAATGCGGCATTGCCCTGATTCGGCTGCGCAAGCCTTTTCAGTATTACCTCGACAAGTACCAAACGCCCTTCTACGCCATCAACAAGCTCTATTTGCTGATGGAAAAGCAGCATAACCGCGGGCAAGATGGGGCGGGCATTGCCAATGTCAAAATTGAAACCGCACCCGGACAGGCGTACATCACGCGGCTGCGCTCGATCAAGGCCCAGCCCATTGCCGATATTTTCAAGAAGGTCAACAAGCACCTCAGCAAGCGGCAGGCCCGGGCTGGCCAAGATGCTCAGCCCGACCAGGCTGCCTGGTGGCAAAACCACTGCGACTACACCGGCGAGCTCTGGCTAGGCCACCTGCGCTACGGCACGCACGGCGACAACTCCCTCGACCGCTGTCACCCCATGCTGCGCCCCAACAACTGGCGCAGCCGCAACCTGGTGGTGGCCGGCAATTTCAACATGACCAACGCCGACGGCCTCTTCAACAAACTCGTCGAACTTGGGCAACACCCCAGCGAGCGCACCGACACGGTCACGGTGATGGAAAAAATCGGGCATTTCCTCGACGAGGAAGTCCAGCGGCAGTTTATGTACCACAAAGAACAGTACGAAGGCCTGGAACTCTCGCAGGTGATCGAGCGCTCCATTGACTTGCAGCGGGTGCTGCAGCGCTCGTGCCGCGATTTCGACGGGGGCTACGCCATGGCGGGGCTAATTGGCCACGGGGGTGCCTTCGTGGCCCGCGACCCCTCGGGCATCCGCCCGGCCTACTATTACGCCGACGACGAAGTGGTGGTGGTGGCTTCCGAAAAGCCTGCCATCAAGACCACCTTCAACGCCAGCTACGACGCCATCCGCGAGGTGGAGCCGGGCTACGCACTGGTCATCGAGCCAGATGGCACCTTTGCCGAAAAACCCTTCATCGAGCCCCTCGAAAAGAAATCGTGCAGCTTTGAGCGGATCTATTTCTCGCGCGGCTCCGATCCGGACATCTACCGCGAACGCAAGATGCTGGGCCGCCTGTTGGTCCGGCAAATTCTGGAGGCCATCGACCACGACCTCGACAATACGGTGTTCTCGTACATTCCCAACACGGCCGAAACGGCTTTTCTGGGGATGATCGAAGGCTTCGAAGACCACTTGGTGCGCTACCGTGGACAGGTCATTGCAGAAGGCAAACTGCAGGGCGAAGACCTGCTGCAGGCCCTCTCGTTTCGCCCCCGGGTCGAAAAGCTGGTCAGCAAGGACGCCAAGTTGCGCACCTTCATTACCGACGACGCCCACCGCCAGGACCTGGTGACGCACGTCTATGACACCACCTACGAGGTGATCCGTAAACGGCAAGATACGCTGGTGGTGATTGACGATTCGATCGTGCGCGGCACCACCCTTGAGCAGAGCATCCTGACCATGCTGGGCCGCCTGGAGCCACGGCGCATCATCATCGTCTCGTCGGCCCCGCAAATTCGCTATCCCGATTGCTACGGCATTGATATGTCGCGGATGAAAGATTTTATTGCTTTCCGGGCCATGCTGTCCTTGCTGGAAAAAACGGGGCAAGAAGAACTCCTCGACGAAGTGCACGAGACCTGTGTGGCGGCCCTGCGCGAGGGCCGTGGTAGCGAAGAGAACTTCGTCCAGCGCCTCTACACGCCGTTTAGCTACGAGCAAATTTCGGCCGAAATCGCGGCCATCGTCACCCCGCCCGGCTTCCGGGCCGAGGTGGGAATCATTTACCAGACCGTCGAAAACCTGCACCTGGCCTGCCCGCACCACCGGGGCGATTGGTACTTCACGGGCCATTACCCCACGCCGGGTGGCAACCGAGTGGTCAACCAGGCCTTCGTCAATTTTATGGAAGGCAAACTGGTACGGGCCTACTGAGCGCCTGGTCGGACGCGGCACCCGCCCGATTTTTTCGGAAGGTCATTTTCTGAAAATCCGCAGCTTCTTGCCATCTTGATCCTGACTTAATCTGGGTTTGAAGATGCGTACCCTGCACACCTATTTTCGGAATGGCCTGGCGGTAGTGCTGGGGCTGATACTCCTCGGCGGCTGCGAGCAACTTTTCTATGACGACGTACCCGCCCCCAACGACCGCCTGGCCATCTTCGACGCGCTGTGGCAGACCGTGGACGAACGCTACAGCTTTTTCGATTTCAAAAACATTGACTGGCAGGAAGTGCGCAGCCGCTATCGCCCCCGTGCCGCGCAGGTAGCCACCAACCTCGAACTCTTCGACCTGCTGGGCGATATGTTGGGCGAACTGCGCGACGGGCACGTCAACCTCATCGCCAGCTTTGACCTTTCGCGCAACTGGGACTGGTTTCTCGACGCCCCGCCCAACTTCAACGCCACGCTCATCGAACGGAATTATTTGGGACGCAACTATCGCATCAGCGGGCCATTGCAGCACACCTGGCTCGACTCGGTGGGCTACGTCTATTACGAGAGCTTCGGCCGCACCATCAGCGCGGCCCAGCTCGACTTTGTGCTGCGCACCTACGCCAATGCCCGCGGCCTGATCCTGGACGTGCGCGACAACGGCGGCGGCAGCCTCAGCAACGCCACCCGCCTGGCCGAGCGCTTTGCCGACCAAGAGCAGCTCATTTCGTTTCGGCTCTACAAAACGGGCCCGGGCCACCAAGACTTTTCCACGCCCGTGCCCCGCCGCCTCGGCCCCGGCGGCGACGTGCGCTACGAAGGCCCTGTCGCCGTGCTGACCAACCGCAAGTGTTACAGCGCCACCAACGATTTTGTCTTGCTCATGCAGGCTTTCCCGCAGGTGACCGTGGTGGGCGACACCACGGGCGGCGGCGGCGGGCTGCCCACCAGCGCCGAGCTGCCCAATGGCTGGCGCTACCGCTTTTCGAGCACCGTCACGCTGGCCCCCGACGGCTTCAACGTCGAGGACGGTATTCCGCCCGACGTGCGCGTGGACTTACTGCCCGCAGACGAAGCCCGCGGCGTGGACACCATCCTGGAAACAGCCCTCAACCTATTCCGATGAACCCGTAGAGACGCGATGAATCGCGTCTCTACGGGCGTTTGATCGAAGGAGACACGATGAATCGCGTCTCTACTGATCGCCCCACGAGAGCGCGAACGTTTCGGAACCGTAGGGCACTGTGACGACGGATACCTCGGGCGCACGCAGGCCATCGTCGGGGCGCAGAAAGGGGTCGAAATGACTGAGTGGCTGTAGAAAAACCACCGTTTCGTGATTTATCCGTAATGGCTCGGCCCCCAGCCGCACCGCCGCCACTGGGCCAAAACCGTGGAAATACACCCTTATCTCCCGGTAGGGCGGCGTGTAATCTCCCGCAGCTTCTTCAAAAAATAACGTCCGATCCAGCGGATTGAGCACCAACCGCCGCCGATGAAAGTTGCCCTCCCGATAGGCTTCGGACAGGCCGTCGTCTTCGTAGAGCGTAAAATCGCTGGGATGGGCGTGGGCATATACGTGCAAAAATAGGGTGTCGCCCGGCCCGGCCGCCGCCGTGGGCGCCGGGGCCTGCATCGGCACGATGGACCCGGCCCGTACGAAGACGGGCAGCCGCTGCGGCGGCGCCGCCACCACCAGCACCTGTCCGCCCGCGTAGTGCTGGTCGGTGTAGAAGTCGTACCAGTCGGTGCCCACGGGCAAGTAGGTAGGCAGGAAATTCTGGCGGCTGTCGCCGGGCACCACCAGCAGGGCGGGGCCAAAAAGGTATTGGTTCTGATAGGCCGACTGGAAGATGCGTTCGTCGTGCGGATAGTCGAGCGCTAGGCTGCGGGCCACGGGCAAACCCGTGCGGCTGGCCTGGTCGAAGCAAGCGTAGAGGTAGGGCAGCAGGCGGGCACGCAGGCGCAGGTAGTTGGCCGCGATCTCGGCGGCTTCTTCGCCGTACGTCCACGGCTCGGCAGCCCGGCTGTTGACCATGCTGTGCCCCCGGAAAAAGGGCGTAAACGCCCCGATGCTCACCCAACGCGCGTAGAG
>DAIMZG010000052.1:0-11557 GCA_036734065.1 Catalimonadaceae bacterium | reverse complement strand
GTAATCCCCGAATATCTTGCCGCAGGCGTCGCAGTTCATGGAAACGATCTCCTTCGGCGACCAGTTCCAGCCGACGTTCTTCGCGGATGCGGGTCAGGATTTGCTCGTTCGACAGACCCGTGGAGGTTTCGGGCGCCAAGGCGTTGAGTTCGCGGATCGTGTTCAGGTCGGCCAGGGCCGCCGCCGCATCGCCACCAATCTGGATGCGGCTTTCGGCTCGCGTCAGGTACATTTCGGCCAGGCGAATGAGCGGCACGTTAACGGGCGTGATGCCCTGCCACTTAAGCGAATAGTTCTGATTGCCTTCGCTAGCCGTCAGGGCCGTGCGGCGCAAGCCATTGAGGCGACCAAAAATCTCGGCCGTCAGCGGCAAGGTCACGGGCCGGTCGGCCGGGTTGAGTTGCCAGAAAAAGTCGCGGAAACGCCCGCTGCCGTCGCCCAGTCCGGGGCCGTTGGTAAGCTGAAACACCACGCCAACGGGTTTGGCCACGTTGCCCGTGGCGCGGAACGGGGCCAGCACGCTTTCGGCTTCGCCCAGCGGGCCGAGCGTAAAGCCGCCGTTCTCAATCACGTCGTCGGCCAGTTCGAAGGCCCGCTGGTAGTTTTCCTGGTTGAAGAACACCCGCGCCAGGTAGGCCTTGGCGGCCCAGCCCCCAAAGCGGTTGCCATTGTCGGCGGGCAACTGCGCGATGGCGACCTCCAGGTCAGCGATCACGGCCGCGTACACCTCGCCCACCGACGAACGCGGTACGGGGTTGTTGGCCTGCTCGGTCGTGAGCACCTGCGTGCGTACGGGCACGCCCAGGGCCTCTGCAGGTCCAACGGTGGCCGTGAAGGGCTGACCAAAGTGGCGCACCAACTCGAAGTGCACCATGCCACGCAGCAGGTGGGCCTCGCCGGCCAGCACGCGCTGCCGCTCGGCCGAGGCGTCTTCGATCACGCCCGACGCCACGGCGTCAATGACGATGTTGGCCCGGTTGATGGCCGCGTAGCCCGTTCCCCAGATTTGCCGCCCAAAGTCGTTGAAAAAATCGGCATCGCGATTATAGAGCTGATTGAGGATCTGGTTGTCGCCCGCCTGCAAGCGTACGGGGTTGATGTGGTCGGCATAAACCTCGCTGACGATCACGCGGTTGGCCGTGAAGTCGTTGTTCTGTAGCCGTTCGTAGCCATTGAGCATAATGCCCTCCACGTTTTCGAAGCGCCGGAGCACGTCGGCATCGGGCTGTTCGGCGATGGGATCAATGTCCACAATATTTTGGCAACTGCCGAGGCTCATCAGACCGGCCAGTGCCACGAGGGTGATTTTTTTCATGGTAGTCAGGATTAGAAGCCTACATTAAAACCAAAAGTAATCTGGCGGGCCTGCGGCGTAGGCAGGTAAGGGGCCGAGAAGGCAATGTTGCCTGCGGCCACGTTGCCGCGGTCTTCGTAGCGCACCACTTCCGGATCCCAGCCCGGGAATCTGGTCAAAACAAACAGGTTTTGGGCGCTGACAAACACGCGGGCCGAAGCCAGTGACAACCGCTGCAGGACGTCCGTAGGCAGGGTGTAGCCCAGCGAGATGGTGCGCATCCGCAGGAAAGAACCGTCGTAGAGGAAGCGATCTACGTTGTTGTTGATCGGATCGGGGGTAAGCGAAAGCCGTGGCACTTGGCCGTCGCCGGGGTTTTCGGGGCTCTGCCAACGGTTGAGCAGTTCGCGGCGTTGGTTCCACTCCGACAACCGCCCGCCAATCTGGAACTTGGCGCCGTCGTCGTAGATCGTGTTGCCGTAGCTGAAGGTCATCAGAAAGCTCAGGTCAAAACCTTTGTAGGTAAAGGTGTTGTTGATACCGCCTTCAAAGTCCGGATTGGGCTTGCCCACCGGTACGCGGTCGCCAGTGGCACCGAACGGCGAAGGGCCATCCACGTTGTACACGTCCGTCACTTCACCGTCGAAGGTCAGGTACAACTCACGGCCCGTGGCGGGATCTACGCCCGCACTCCGCACCAGAAAAGACGTGCCCAGCGGAAAGCCTTCGATCACGCGCGTGTCACCGGGAGGGCCTCCAAAGCCATCGGGCGTCACGCCGTCAATGTCGAGCACGCGGTTCTGGTTGCTAAAGATGTTCAAATCGGTAGTCCATTTGAAGGCCCCCACCAAGTTGTTGCTGCGCACCGAAAGCTCCACGCCCCGGTTGCGAATCTCCACGTTGGCGTTGATGGGCACCGTGCCGAAGCCCGTCGAAGACGGCACTGGGCGGTTGACAAACAAGCCGCTCGTGTTGCGCTGATAGACGTCGAGCGAGCCGCTGATGCGGTCGAAGAAAAAGCCGAAATCAAAGCCCAGGTTGCCCCCAATGTTTTGTTCCCAGGTCAGGTCGGGATTGGCCAGGCGCGTGGGCTGCTGGCCTTGCTGGCCGAGGTAGCCACCTCCCGGCTGGTAAGAACCCAGCCAACCGAAGTTGCCGATTTCGGCGTTGCCCGTCACACCGAACGACGCCCGCAGTTTGGCGAAGGTCAGCACCTCGCTGCCCGCCATGAAGCCTTCCTCCGACATGATCCAGCCGACGGAGGCCGCCGGAAAGTAGCCGAAACGCTCATTGGGCCCGAAGCGACTCGACCCGTCACTACGCATGCTCAGGTTGAAAATGTACCGATCGCGAAACTTGTACTCGGCCCGCCCGAAATACGACAGGAAGCCGAAGATAAACTGGCTGTTGAAGGCCGACAGCGTGTTGGGAAACACCTGATCAGTCGGAGTGCCAGGGGCAAAGCTCAGCGCGCTCGAAGCCCGCTCGAAGAAGGGGTTGTAAAAGCCCACAAAGCCATTGACGGGATTGTAGCCAATGTCGTTCTGCACCGACTTTTGCGCCTGCGTACCCACCACTACGCGCACGGCGTGGTCGGGGCCAAACTGGTCGGCGTAGGTAAAAAAGTTGTTGGTGTTCCAGTTGAGGACGTTGACGCGCCGCTCGTGGATGACGCCCGCCTGAAAGGTATCGGTCGGGGTGATGACAAAGCGGTTGATGGGCGAGTCGAAGCGCTCTTCGGTCTGGAAGAAATAGTCCACCCCCGCTTCGCTGCGGAAAGAGAACTTGTCGGAAATCTGCCACTCGGCGTAGAGGTTGGTCAGGGTGCGATAGTCGGAGATTTCGTAGCGATTGTTGAGTTGGGCAGCGGGGTTGCGGCCTACGTCGGCAAACTGCGTCCCGAAGAAGCTGCCGTCGGGGTTGCGCACCGGAAACACGGGCACGGCTGCCGACTGGGCATTGCCGATGCCCCCGTTGTAGGAGGTGGCCACCAGGTTTTTGATGCTGCGCGTCAGGCCAATCTGCGTGCCGACCTTGATGCGGTCCGAGATTTTGTGGTCGAGGTTGAGCCGTCCGCCCAAGCGCTGAAAGTCGTTGTTGCGCAAAAAGCCCTCTTCGTCGCGAAACTGCGTGCCCAGGTAGAAGGTGGTGCGGTCGTTGCCGCCCGACATATTGAAGCTGGCGTCGTGCACAATGCCCGTACGCAGCACCTCGTCGAGCCAGTTGGTGTTGGCAATGGTGCTGGGCGTGACGCTGACGGCCGTGCCGGGGAAGTTGATGCGCTCGTTGGGCCCTAAGGGCAACTGACCGTCGTTGACGCGGGCCTCGTTATAGAGTTGCAACCACTCCGGCCCGTTGAGCAGAGGCAGCCGCCGGGTGGCCTCTGAGGTGCCACCGTAATAGCCCAAATTGAACCGCGTTTTGCCCGACGAGCCTCTTTTGGTCGTAATGAGCACGACGCCGTTGGAAGCCCGCGCTCCGTAGATGGCCGCTGCCGAAGGATCCTTGAGCACGTCAATAGACTCGATGTCATTGGGGTTGATGTTGGCCAGCGGGTTGGTGTTGACGGCATTGACGGGCGAGTCGTTGGCGCTGAAGTCGTCGAAGGTGATGGGCACCCCGTCAATGACGTAGAGCGGATCGCCCCCGCCCGTGATGCTGGAGCCACCCCGCACCCGTACGCGCACTGCGCCCCCCGGCACGCCGTTGGCTTGCGTGACGCTGACGCCCGCTGCCCGGCCCTGCAAGGCCGCGTCGAACGAGGGCGTCGAGACGTTCTCGATGTCGTTGCCACTAATCTTGGCGATGGAACCCGTCACCTCGCGCCGCACCGTGGTGCCAAAGCCAATGGCCACCACTTCGTCGAGCATCTTGACGTCTTCGAGCAGCACCACGTCCACCGTAGTGCGATTGCCCACTGCCACTTCTTGGGTCAGGTAGCCCACAAACGAGAACTGGAGTGTATCCCCAGCACTGGCATTGAGGGTGTAAAGGCCGCTCATATCAGTAATGGTACCCCGACTGGTGCCTTTGATCAGCACCGTGACACCCGGCAGCCCCTCGCTCGAAGCCTTATCTGTAACCCGGCCCGTAACCGGATCCTGTGCCCAGGCCATCTGAAGAGGTATCATCAATCCTCCGATCAGAAAAGCCCAGATTAAGTAGCGTTGCTTCATGGTAACAAAATGGTTTTGGTTGATTTGGTATAATTAATTTGTTTAATGTTATTCACTGCAAAACACCTCCGCAGTAACGGACTCCGTACCTTGAGCAGAACGGAACGCGTGGCAGCGACTAGCGAAAAGACGGGGGAAGGGAGACGTGGTGGGTCATGCGGGGTGGAGGTGTGTAGGTCGGAAAAATCAACGAAAGCGCCACTTCAGGTACTAGCACCGCGCAAAGTCTGGCAAAAACTTCCGAGAACTGCAAAGTTGGTGTTCACAGATCGGCAGAGGTTTTTGCATCGAAATGCCTTAGGTGGGTATGCGCAACTTCTGAAGAAGCTCTTTTACGTTTGGGTATTATCCGGCAATATTATCGGCTTTATTTTTTCCGAACAAGTGTTCTGACGGTTTTTTTGGGACATTGACCTTCCGGCGGCAAGCCTGACCACCGTTGATGCAAATGCCGAAAGGCAGCTTGGTAACGGCAATGCGCAGCAGGTCAGAAATTTGCCCTAGTTTTGGGCAGCTCATGTCCCTGCCACGCACGCTCCCTTCTGCTCCCGACCTGCCCATCACCTGGCAGCAACAGCAATTTTGGCTCTTACCCGAAAAAGCCCTGTTCTGGCCCGCGCAGTCGGCCCTGCTGCTGGCCGACTTGCACCTGGGCAAAGTGGCCCACTTTCGCAAGGCAGGTATGGCCCTGCCCCTGGCCGCCGGGCAGGCCAATTTTGGCCTACTGAGCCAACTGCTGGGCCGCTTTCCGCAAGCTGAGCGCGTTATTTTTCTGGGCGACCTCTTCCACAGCGACCACAACGCCGACTGGGAAAACTTCTGCGCCTGGCGCCACCAGTTTGCCGAGCGGCAACTGGTGCTGGTGCGGGGCAACCACGACCGCCTCGCGGCCCGGCACTACGCCGAAGCCCAGTTGGAAGTCACCGACGTGCTTCGGCTCGACAATCTTTGCCTCTTGCACCACCCGCCCGCGCCCCGCAGCCTACCCGCCGGCACGGCCGCCCTGGCCGGACACGTACACCCGGCCGTCCGCCTGCGCGGGCCGGGCGGCGACGCCCTGCATCTGCCCTGCTTTTGGTTTGGCACCACGCACGGTTTGTTGCCCGCTTTCGGCGACTTTACGGGCACGCACGTGCTGCGCCCCCGGGCGCGCGATCGGGTGTTTGTGATTGCCGAAGGGCGGGTGCTGCCCACTGCCTAGGCCCGCGCCCTATTCGTCGGCTGGCGGTGCTACTTGTTCTTGCAGGCTGTCGAGTCCCTCCATCTGGGGGTACAACTTACGGGCCTCGGCGAAGGCCCGGGCGGCGGCCTGCGCGCTGTCGGTGGCCAGAAAATACAAACCCAGGTTGCGGTGTGCCCACGGATTTTGCGGATCGAGCTGGAGGGCGCGCTCGATGTCGGTGCGGGCGGCGGCGGGCTGATTGAGGCGCAACGCGGCCAGGCCCCGGTTGTTGACATAATAGCTCTGGCGACGATCGAGGCGCACGGCGTCGTCGAAATAGCTGAAGGCCTCGGTATAATTTTGAGCGCGCAGGGCCACCATGCCGAGGTTGTTAACCGCTTCGGCCTGGCGCGGATTGAGCTTGAAGGCAGCCTCAAAATCGGCGCGGGCCGCCGCGTCGTCGCCTTGCGCGTAGAAGATCGAACCCCGGTTGACGTAGGCCACCTCCAGGGTTGGGTCGAGGCGCAGGGCGTGGTCGAGATCGGCCACGGCGCCCAGCGTGTCGCCCGTGCCCAGATGGGCCATGGCTTGGGCGTACACCACGCGGACGGTATCGGCGTAGGTTCCCGCGGTGAGTGTCCGCAGGTCAACCAGCGCGCTGTCGTAGGCGGCCGTCATCAGGTAGGCATTGGCCCGGTTGAGGCGGGCATCGGCAAAGTCCGGTTCAATCCGGAGGGCTTGGTGATAGCTGCGCAGGGCCGCTTCGTACATCCCCAGTTCGAAGTAAGCAATGCCCCGGTTGTTGTAGGCTTCGTAGAAACTGGGAAATTTTAAGATGGCCTCGTCGTAGAGGCGGATGGCTTCGCGGTAGGTTTTCTCGCTGAGCTGGACGTTGCCCCGCCGAAAAAAGCGCGAAGCGTCCACGCCCGGGCGGTTCTCGTCGCCCTGGTCTTTTTCTCCGCAGCTACCCGCCAGCAGTGACAGGGCCAGCCAGGCCAGGCCCATCGGCCACACGCGAAATTTCTTAAAAAAAAGCATCGTACCTAAAATTTAATAGAGGTGGGCACGTCCCTACAACGTGTACCAATATTTATGTTCACAAATATGTGCATAAACCCCAGCCCCGAGGCTGCGCCAATGCCCCTCGTTCACTACCTTGTAAGCATATTCTGACGAACTATTCTATGCCTTTTTCGCATGTAATACGGGCTTTGGCCCTGTGGATACTTTTGATGACGGGCGTTTCTTGCTTCCGCGATGTACCCGAAGAATTGGTGCTTCCGCGCTGGACGCCCGCCTGGGCCGGGCCGCTGATCAACTCAACCACTACCCTGCGCCAGATCGTCGAGGAAAAGGGCGGCAACGTGCAGATCGAAACCCGCGCCGACGGCTTCCTGACGTTGGTCTATTTCACCGAACTCTTCTCGGCCCGCGCCAGCGACCTGCTGCCCCTGCCCGATACCACACTGACGGCCGCCCGGCTACCCGCAGCCCCCGGCACCTACTCTCCCAACCAGCCTTTACCCCCCCAAACCATCGAAGCGGCCTTGCCCTTCCAAATTCCCAACGCCCGCCTGTCGCGCATGGCCCTCAAGGCCGGGCAACTGCGGATGCGGCTTACGTCGGCCCTGCGCCACCGCGTGCAAGTGACTCTCACTTTTCCCACTTTTACACGGGCGGGCACGTCCCTCACCCGCACCTTCGACCTTGACTTTGCGGGCACTGTGCCCGTGGTGCGTACCGACAGCGAGGACCTGACGGGCTACGTGGCCGAATTCACGCCCGGCGATGCGGGCACCTCGGCCCTCCCCTACCGCCTGACCACCACCGTCACGCCGCGCGGTGGCCCGGTCAGCGGGACTGATTCACTCCGCCTCGAAGTGGGTTTTACCGACCTGGCCTATTCGGTGCTCAACGGCCAGTTTGCCTTTCCCGACCTGCTGCGCCTGGCCCTCGATACCATCCAACTCGACATTTTTGACAGCCGCTTCGACGGCGAAATTATCTTCGAAGACCCCAGCGTCTTGACCGTATTCGACAACAGCTTCGGCGTGCCGCTCCGGGCGCGACTGACCAACTTGCGTACCATCCCGCTCAACGGCAACACCGTGACCTTGGCCGGGCCGGGCGTGGAATCCCTGGCCGATTTTGGCGTGGCGGCGGCCCCTACGCCGGGCAGCTCGGCCCTCACCCAACGGCGGCTCGACCGCACCAACGCCAACGTGGGCGCAGCCTTCAACCCGGCGCCCTTCTGGGTCACGTTCCAGTTGGATGCCTTCAACGCCACGGCGCTGGTGCCCGGCTTTGTGCTCGACACCAGCCAGTTGCGCATCACGGCCCAAACGCGCCTGCCCGCCGAAGGGCGCATTGTCAGCTACACCACCTCCCGCTTCGAGACCCTCAGCCTGCCCCCCGCCACCAACGCCGACACCCTCACGTTCCGTTTCGACTTCACCAACGGCTACCCCATCGCCGTGCGGGCACAGCTCTATTTTCTCAACGAAGCCGGCCAGGTGCTCGACTCGCTGCTCACCGATACGGACGGCACGGGCACGGCGGGCTTGCTGGGCCCCGCCCCGGTGGACGGCACCGGGCGCGTGCGCGAATCGGTGGCGTCCACCGAATTTTTTGTTTTCGACCGACCGCGCTACCGCCGCCTCTTCGAAGAGGCTACGCAGATTGAGGTACGCACGCGCCTGCAATCGCTGGAGGGCGGCCTCCGCACCGTGCGCCTTTTCGACGACTATCAAACCAACGTGCGGTGCGGGCTGGTGGTCCGCGCCGATGTCGAGCTATGACGTACCGATTCGGAATGTTCGTCTGCCTCTGCTGGCTGGCCGGGCTGTCGGCCCACGCCCAGTACGAGCTTACGCTGCCCCTGCTCACCGACCTGGCCCAGGCGGCCGCCCTCAATCCGGCCGCCGTGCCCGAACACCGCTGGCAGGTGGGCGTGCCGGGCCTTTCGGTACACGCCCACTTTGCCCACACGGGCTTTACACTCAACCAGGCACTGGAACGAGGGCCGCGGGCCGACACCTTGCTAGCCGACCGCGCCCTCGACCGCCTGGGTCGCCGCAATCGGCTCGACGCGGGGGCGGCTGTTGAACTGCTGTCGGTGCGTGGCCGGATCGGGTCGGTGTTCATGGGCGTACACATCACCGAACGCATCTTCGGTCGCCTGACCTACGACGACGACCTGCTACGCGTGCTCTGGCGCGGCAACGGCGACCGCCTTGGCCAAGAGATTACCTTCGATCGGGCGGGCCTCTTCGGGCAGCACCTGCGCGAATATGCCCTCAGCGTCACCTATCCGGGCGAAGGGTTTAGCCTCGGCCTCCGGCCCAAGCTGTTTTACGGCAAAGCCAGCCTGCACACCACGGGCCAACGCGCCACCTGGCTCACACCCGAAGACCTGGCCTTTTCAGACCTGCGCACCGACTATGCCTTCTACACCTCTCTGCCCGACCAGGTGGATCGGGACTACCTGATGAACCGCGAAAACTGGGGCCTGGGCGTGGACATAGGCGCTACCTACGCCCTCAGCCGCCGCGTGAACGTCTCGGCTTCGCTGCGCGACCTGGGCTACGTGCGCTGGCGTACCAATGCCGAGCAATACGTGCTGGCCGACACTACACGCGCAGAGGGACTTTTCTTCAACTTTTTCGGCGATACCTCCGACCGGGTGGACGATTACCTCGACTCGCTGGCGCAGATTTTCGAGCCCGCGCGCCGCGCCGAGAGCTACCGATCGGGGCTGCCCACGCGCAGCTACCTGATGGCCGAATACCAGACCGGGCCGCGCACCTGGGCCAGCGCCGTCCTGCTGACCGAATACTTCCGGGGCGTCCGCGCGGCGATGGCCCTCAACGTGCGCCACCGCGTCAGCCGCCTTTTCACGGGCACGCTGACCTATTCGGTGCAGAACCGCAAGCTGGTCAACCTCGGCGGAGGCTTCATTTTCAAGCCCGGCCCCCTCCAGTTTTTTTTCGTTACCGACAATTTTGTAGGCCTATTGCTGCCCGCCAGCGCCATGCACTTCGACGTGCGCTTCGGGATGAACCTGGTCTTCGACCGCGATCCGGCTAAGTACCGCGACCGGGGGCGGAAGTTCCGGCGCTACTGACGGCCCTTGCGCAAAATTTCGCCGGGCGTCCCGTCGTTTCTTTCAAAAAATGTTGCCCATGCGCACTTCCCTTTTTGGCCTGATCTTGCTGGCCTTGCAAACCTGCGGCGGCCAGGAAGATACCGCCTCGCCGGACCAGGTAGATAATATGGAAATGGCCAACGAGGCCTCGGCGTACGAGGACGGATCCTCGACCAAGAAAATGGTCGCGGCCGACGACCAAACGCCCGCCGCGCCCGTCGCCGAGGTGCGCCGGATCATCCGGCAGGGCCACCTGCGCTTCGTCACGGCCGAGGCCGCAACCACCCACCGGGCCGTCGCCCGGGCCACGCAGGCCGCGGGCGGCTACGTGACGGAAGACAACACGGCCAATTATCAGGAACGCACCGAATACCAACTGACCGTGCGCGTGCCCGCCGACCGCTTCGACGCCTTTGTGGCCGAAGTGGAAGGGCTGGCCAGCCACATCGAAAGCAAACACATTACGGCCAGTGACGTCACCGAGCAGTTTGTGGACGTAGAGGCCCGGTTGCAAACCAAAAAAATGCTCGAGGCACGCTACCGCGAACTGCTGCCGCAGGCCAGCCGCGTCGAGGACATACTCCGCATCGAGCAGGAAGCCAACAGCGTAAGGGCCGAGATTGAATCGCTGGAGGGACGGCTCAAGTATTTGCGCAACCAAACGGCCCTGAGCACACTGAACATGACCTTCTTCGAGCGGGGCACCGCCACCACGTCGGGTTTTCTCTACCGGGTGGGGTCGGCTTTGGGCCAAGGTTGGGGGCTGCTGCAATCTTTCGTGGTGGCAGTGGCCACCCTGTGGCCCTTTGTGCTGTTGAGCGCCGCGGCCACGTGGCTGACGCGACGAATCCGGCAACGGCGACGCGCGCGCGAAAGGGCCACGCACCTGGACTGAGGCCTGCCCTACCCTGGGGTAAGGCCCCGCTGGCCGCGCCCAAAACCGCGCAGGCCCGGATTTTACCAAGATGCTGCGCCAGACGAGCACCCGGCCGGGCAGCGGCAAGCTATCTGTATCCCCAAGAGGGCAGACTTTCGTAGATTCGTTTTTTTCAAAGCCTTGACCATGAATTTTTCCGACGAACCTGTGGTATCGCTGCGCGAGGTGCGCATCTTTCAGGAAAGCCGCCCCGTGCTCGAAAAGGTGTCGTTCGAAGTAGAGAAGGGCGAGTTTCTCTACGTCATCGGCCGCACGGGCAGCGGCAAAAGTTCGCTGCTGCGCACGCTCTACGCCGACCTTCCGATGGGAGGCGGACAGGCCACCGTGGCGGGCCACCACCTCCACGCGTTGCCGCGCCGCCAAATTCCCTACCTGCGCCGCAAGATGGGCATTGTCTTTCAGGACTTTCAGCTTTTTCCCGACCGCACCGTGGGCGAAAACCTGCGGTTTGCCCTGCGGGCCATGGGCTGGAGCAGCGGGGGCAACAAAATCCGGAAACGGATGGCCGAAGTGCTCATGCAAGTAGGGCTAGGCTCGATGGATGGCCGCCTGCCCCACCAGCTTTCGGGCGGCGAGCAGCAGCGCGTGGCCATCGCGCGGGCCCTACTCAACGAACCAGCCATCATCTTCGCCGACGAGCCTACGGGCAACTTGGACCCCACCGTGGCCGGGGGCATTATGAAACTCTTCACCGAAATCAACCGCAGCGGCACGGCCCTGATGATCGCCACGCACAACTACGCGTTTATCAAAGATTTTCCGGCCCGGGTGCTCAAGTGCGAGCACGGCCAAGTGCGCGACTCGGCCCGCGAGCAGTTTGCCTATCCGACCGAATAGAGATAAG
>DAIMZG010000051.1:0-11598 GCA_036734065.1 Catalimonadaceae bacterium | reverse complement strand
TACACGCCCTCGAAACGCAGTCGGCCCGCGTGCGCCTCGTGGACATGACCGGCCGCACGGTAGCCTCGGAGGCGCTGACCCTGCGTGCGGGCGACAACCAGTATGTGCTACCGATGCACGGCCGCCCTACGGGCACCTACTTCGTGCAGGTGATCATCAACGGGCAGGCACTGCCCGTGCAGAAGATTGTAAAGGAATGAGAAGAGTGCGAATATTCCGACTGCGGTCGGTTCAATGACCTAAAAGGCGTCGGCTATTTAGCCGGCGCTTTTTTTATTTGATGGAGGCACCAGACAGCGGAGTGTACAAAAGAAAACCCCATCCGAAGATGGGGTCTCTTGTGCTGCAAGCAATGCGGACAGACTTTGGTTGATCTGGTGTAATCGTTCTGTCCTTTCTTCCCGAAGGGGAAGTGTAAGCCGCCTGCGAGGGCGGTGCGTAATCACCCGTATGTAGAAAAATATGCAGCGTGCTTACAATGAGCAAAAATTTGTAATCATTGTCAAGCAAGCCCGAGAAAATTTTTTCTCTCATGCGAAATGATAACTTTATCCAACACGACTTTTGTCGCCCTTGATCTATCCGTATCCCTATGACTGAATTGTTGCTTACTACTTTCCAGACGCCCTTCGAAACGCCGCCTTTTCACAAACTGCGGAGCGAAGATTACCTGCCCGCACTCCGCGAGGCCGTGTCCCTGGCCCGGGCCGAACTGCGGGCCCTTGCCGACGCCCCCACGCCGCCCACTTTCGAAAACACAATCGAAGCCCTCGAGCGCAGCGGCGAGCGGGTCAACCTCATTGCCACCATTTTCTATAACCTCCACTCGGCCGAAACTGACGATGTCCTCGAGCGCGACGCGCAGGAGATCGCCCCGTTGCTTTCGGCCTACGGCAACGACATCCTGCTCGACGAAGCCCTCTTTGCCCGCGTAGCGGCCGTGCACGCGGCCCGTCCCGACCTGGAGGGAGAAGCCGAGCGCCTGCTGGAAAAAACCTACCGCACCTTTGTTCGCAACGGCGCCAACCTGTCCGAGGCCGATAAGGAGCGCCTGCGGGCCCTCGACGAAGAGCTCTCGCGCTTGTCGCTTACTTTCGGCCAGCACGTGCTTAAGGATACCAATACGTACGAGCTGCGCTTGACCGACGAAGCCGACTTGGCAGGCCTGCCCGAAAGCGTGCGCGAAGCAGCGGCGCAAGCAGCCGCCGACAAAGGCTACGCGGGCGAGTGGCTCTTCACGCTGCACCAGCCCAGCTACCTGCCCTTCATGAAGTACGCCGACCGGCGCGACTTGCGGGAGCGGTTCTACCGGGCCTTTGCCGCCCGGGGCTTTCGGGGCGATGCCCACGACAACCGCGAACTGGTGCAGCGCATTGCCGCCCGTCGCCACGAGCGCGCCCAATTGCTGGGCTACGCCACGCACGCCGACTTTGTCCTCGAAGAACGCATGGCCGAAACCCCGGCGCGCGTCACCGAATTTCTGGACGATCTGCTGCAACCGGCCCTGCCCGCTGCCCACCGCGAACTCGACGAACTGGCGGCTTTTGCGCAGCGCAGGGGCGGCCCCGACGTCCTCGAACGCTGGGATTTTGCCTACTACGCCGAGCAGCTCCGCAAAGAAAAATTCAACCTCGACGACGAAGCCCTCCGGCCGTACTTCGCGCTCGACCGGGTGTTGCAGGGTATGTTCGAAGTGGCCCAGCGCCTGTTCGGTATTTCGTTTCATGCCCACGCCGACGTGGCCCGCTATCACCCCGATGTGCAAATCTTCGAGGTACGCGAAGGCAACCGCCACGTGGGGGTGTTCTACGCGGATTTCTTCCCCCGGCCGGGCAAGCGCAGCGGCGCGTGGATGACGGCCTTCCGGGGCCAGCATCGCCTGCACGGCTACGACCAGCGGCCGCATGTGTCCATCGTCTGCAACTTTACGCCGCCTGCGGCGCAGCGGCCCTCGCTGCTTACCTTTCAGGAGGTGACCACGCTCTTTCACGAGTTTGGCCACGCCCTGCACGGCCTGCTGGCCGAAGGGCAGTACGAAAGCCTGACGGGTACCAACGTGTACTGGGATTTTGTAGAACTGCCCTCGCAATTGCTCGAAAACTGGGTGTACGAGCGCGCGACGCTTGACCTGTTTGCTTTCCATTACCAAACGGGCGCGCCCATTCCGACCGAAATGGTGGAAAGCATTCGCGAGAGCGCCAAGTTTCTGAGTGGCTACCAAACGGTAAGGCAAATTGGCCTCTCGCGCCTCGATATGGCCTGGCACGCGGGCGACCCGTCGGCGGTTCAGGACGTAGCGCGCCACGAAGTCGCCGCCTTGGCCGGTACCGAGTTGCTGCCGTCCGTCTCGGGTGCCAATGTGAGTTGCGCCTTCTCGCACATCTTTCAGGGAGGCTACTCGGCGGGCTACTACAGCTACAAGTGGGCAGAAGTGCTCGACGCCGATGCCTTCGAGTACTTCCAGGAGAAAGGAATTTTCGATACCGAAACGGCCGGGCGCTTCCGGCAGTTTGTGCTCTCGGCGGGCAATCGGGCGCACCCCATGAGCCTATACCTCCAGTTTCGGGGACAGCCTCCCACCCCCGAAGCCCTCTTGCGCCGCTCGGGTCTGGTACCGGCTAGTTCCTAAGTGTCGGGATGTCGGAATATCAAAAGCCCTTTCACTGCGGTGAAAGGGCTTTTTTGATGGGTGGGGCGTCAGGCCAGTGTCTGTGCGGCCCGGTCCAACTGGGCCAACTCTTCTTTGCTGAGGCTTTCCAACCCTTGGCTGTGAACTTTATCGAGCAAGTAGTTCACGATAATCTCTTGCTCACGCGGCGAGGTGTACTGCTGGTTGAACGTCTCGCGCTCGTCGGCCATTTCCTGCCGTCGGCCTTTGTCGTCGCGCAACTGGCGAATGACGACCAGCAACTCGGGGCGGAAAAACATGACCATCAGGATGAGCGCGCAGGGCAATAGAAGGGCTACCACCAGCGGCGCCCGGGTGGCGAGTAGTTGGGTATCGAAGACGAGCGTCAGCATACCGCCCGTGACGGCCCCGCCCAGATAGGCTTCGTAGCCTTCGGGGCGCGGGCGGGTGAGGATGCCCACCAGCAGAAATAAGGCGAAGCCCAGGGCTACCAGCCAGGCGTCCATTTCCAGGGGAGCGGGCGCCAGCGAGATGCGGCCTTGCGGATAGGAAATCAGGTTGGCGAAAATAATGGCACTGATGCCGCCCGAAGCACCGCTGCTGAAGTAGTTGAACTCGTTGCGTCGGATCGCGACGGTGAGCGCATTCCCCCCGATAAGACCGGCCAGGTATAGACCAGCGAAAGCGAGGGGATTGAGCTGCGGGGTAGCCCCGACTCCGAAAGCAAAAAGTGCCGCTACGTGCAAGGCCAGTTGGCGCCAACCGCGGTGGACAAAACCGGCCGAAAGCAAACGGTAGTATTCGTGGTTCCAGCGAATACGGCGAATGCTCAGTTCGGTACGGAAGGTGAAACGCTGATTTTTGAAGCCCACGAGTGAGCCGCCGACGTTGAGCGCAATCAGCAGCGCGGCCAACATCTCGGTAGTTAATTCCATAATAACAAAGATTTACGAATGAAATACCCGATTCAGGCGGGTATAATTTCAAATTTAGGGTACAAAACCTATTTACTTAAAACCTTTTTTTGGTCATTAAGTTACCCGATGCCGCTTTTTTCAAATACCGTGCCTTTATAAGCAAAAAGCCCGGCACGGGGCCGGGCTTTTTACTGATGCGGTGAGGCTACTTTCTACTGCGCAGCGGCCAGTTTCTCGATCAGTACGGGCGAAATGCCTACGCCCGAAAATCCGCCGTCGTGGAAAAGATTTTGCATGGTCACCATCCGCGTGTAGTCCGAAAACAAACTCACCACGTAGTCGGCGCACGATTCGCCCGAGGCATTGCCCAGGGGCGACATCTGTTCGGCGTAGTCGAAAAAGGCGTCGAAACCCCCTACGCCCGTGCCGGCCGTCGTTTTGGTGGGCGATTGCGAAATGGTATTGACGCGCACCTTCTTGAGGCGCCCCAGCCGCTCGCCGTAGCTGCGGGCGATGGATTCGAGCACGGCTTTGGCCTGGGCCATGTCGGCGTAGTCGGGGAATACGCGCTGAGCGGCCACGTACGAGAGGGCCACCACCGAGGCCCATTCGTTGAGGGCGTTCTGCTTTTCGGCCACCTGCATCACCTTGTGAAACGACAGGCCCGAAATGTCGAGCGTTTTGAGAAACCATTCGTAGTTGAGGTCGCCGTAGTGGCGATTCTTACGCACGTTGGGGCTCATACCGATGGAATGAAGCACAAAGTCGAGGCGTCCCCCCAAAATCTCCTGCGCTTGTGCAAAAAGTTTGTCGAGGTCTTCGACCGACGTGGCATCGGCCGGAATGACCTCAGCCTGACATTCGGTAGCCAGGTGTTTAATTTGCCCCATCCGCAGGGCGATGGGGGCGTTGGTGAGCACGAAGGTGCCACCTTCGGCTTTCACTTTTTGGGCCACTTTCCAGGCAATGGAGTTTTCGTCGAGGGCACCGAAGATGATGCCTTTTTTTCCTTCGAGTAGGTGATGCGCCATGAGTAGGGGGTAGGGTGAGAATGTAGTTACAAAGCACTTGTACGGCCACCCGGCCGGGTAGCCAAGTGCGAAGAAAAGAAAATTAGCCCATATCCACGCCTAGGGCAGCGGCGTTTGGGGGCGGTAGCGGCTGTCGTGCAACAGTTCGCGGGCGTTGCTCTTGGACGTGGCAGTGGGTGGCTCGCCGCTGATCATCTGGGCAATTTCTTCCACGCGCCCCGCTTCGTCGAGCAAGCGGAGGTTGCTGATGGTGCGGTCGGCGTCGGTGGTTTTATAGACGTAATAGTGCGCCTCGCCCCGGGCGGCGATCTGCGGCAGGTGCGTGATGGCAATCACCTGGTGGCGACGGCCCATCTGCTGCATCATTTTGCCCATTTTAATGGCGATCTCGCCCGAAATGCCCGTGTCAATTTCGTCGAAGATGATCGTGGGCAGGGCGGTTTTGTCGGCCAGCACGTACTTGATGCTCAGCATCAGGCGGGCAAACTCGCCCCCCGAAGCCACCTGACGCAGCTCCTGCGGGGCAATGCCTTTGTTGGCACTGAAAAGCAGTTCTACTTCGTCGGTACCCGAAGGGCCGGGCGGCGCCGGACGGATGCGCAGTGCTACGGTGGCATTGGGCATGCCCAGTCCGGCCAGCAAGCGGTGCAGTTCGGCTTCCAGGTTGGCCGTTACGGCCTGCCGGGTGCGGCGCAAGGTTTCGGCGTTGGCCTCCAGACGCTGACGAGCGGCCGCGAAGGCATCGCGGGCCGTGGCAATCTGCTCGTCGTATTCCAGAATGCTACCCACCCGCCGGGCCAGTTCGTCGCGCAGGGCAATCAGCTCGGCCGTGGACGATACGTGATGCTTTTTTTGCAAGGTGAAGAGCTCGCTCAGGCGGTCTTGCACTTGCTCGATGCGGGCGGGTTCCACCTCTACGCCCAGTTCGGCCGCTTCCAGTTCGGCCACCACGTCTTGCAACTCGATCAAACAACTTTGCAGGCGGGTTTGGGCTTGTTCATAAGCCGTACCAAAACGAACAATCCGCCCCAGGGCCTGCGTGGCTGCCTGTACGAGCGCCGCCGCGTTGGCGTCGGCCCGATCGAGGGTCAGCAGGGCGTAGTGCAACTTTTCTTTGATGTCTTCGGCGTGTTCGAGTTGCGCCAACTGCGCTTCGAGCGTTTCTTGCTCACCGTCTTGCAACTGCGCTGCCCGCAATTCTTCGAGCTGAAATTGCTGAAAATCCAGTTCGCGCCGGGCTTGGGCGGCCTCGGCTTCCAGGTGGTGCAAGTGCTTTTCGGTGCGCCGAAATTGGGCGTACGCCGCTTCGTAGGCGGCGCGCTCGGTTTGGTTACCGGCAAAGGTATCCAGCACGTGCAACTGGTAACCGTGCGTGCCCAGTTGCAAATTGTCGTGTTGGGAGTGAATGTCGAGCAAGTGCCCGGCCACCTGCCGCAGCACGTCGAGCGTAACGGGGGTATCGTTGACGAACGCCCGCGACTTACCACGGGGGCTGATTTCGCGGCGCAGCAGGCAGGTATCTTCGTAGTCTAGGTCGGTGGCCTCAAAGGTGGCTTGCAGGGCGTAGCCGCGCACGTCGAAGGTGCCTTCGATTACGCACTTTTGGTCCGCATCGTAGAGCAGGCGGGCGTCGGCCCGGTTGCCGAGCAGCAACCCGATGGCGCCGAGCATAATGGACTTGCCCGCGCCCGTTTCGCCCGTGATGATGTTGAGGGCATCGGCGGGTTGGAGGTCAAGCTGCCGGATGAGGGCGTAATTCTTGATACAAAGGTGGGTCAGCATAGCGTCGTCTTGCCGACCGGGCAAGGGATGAAGAGCCGCCCGGAATGCCCGGCGAAGTTATGGATTTTGCCCCAAACCGCGGTCAGCGGATCAACTGCTGGTAGCGGTCGGTTTTGGTCGGATCCAGTTCGGCCAGCAAATTGTACGCTTCTTGTTTTTCCTGCGGCGAAGCCTCCATAAAAAAGCTGGTCAGTTCGCTGCCCTTGGCGTCGAAAAAGAGGTTTAACACCAGACTCATGGGCATTTGCTGCCGTACGTTGCGGAGCTTCTTGAGAAACTCGAGGGTCTGGCGGCGCGACTGGTCGGCGTCGTCGAGGAAAGTATCGAGGGCTAGGCGGTGGTAGTCGTAGATGCCCTGCCGGAAGGGCTGCATCTGCGCGTTCATCATGTTTTCGATCAGGAAATAACGGTCGTTGGTGCCGTCGAAGGCTTGCCAGCCGCCCCGCCCGCCCTGGGCAGCATTCACGGCAATTTGCTGCGCGATGCTAAAATGCGGATTGCCCCCTTGCTTGGCGAAAGAGTCGTAGTCGTAGCCAATGACGAAGTAGGCGTAGAAGGCCAGCAGCGAGGTAATGTTGGACGTGTAGGCGTTCTCGTTGAAGTCCAGCGGTTGCATGGGGGCGTATTCAAACTCCCATTTCTGATCGAGGTAGCTGAGCAGCAGCGTCTGATAAGTGGTGTTGTAGACGGGACGAGCCGACTGTATCTGCACTTTGGCCCGGTAGAAGTTGGCCGCCGGGTCGCTGTCGCCCATCAAGTTGATGATGATATTGCACTGGATGCGTTCCTCGGTCTTGAAGACGTCGCGCGTCCAGCGGCGGTTGTTGAGAAAGTTGCGGAAGTTTTGCTCCATGTCCTGCACCACTTGCTGGTTGATGGAGTTGACGCCCTGGGCGTTGACTTTGACGTTGCAATTAAGTTCCTGCGCCCGGACGGACAAGCTCATCAGCAGGCTCAGGCTGAGCAGCCAGCAGGCGCGTGTAGCGACGGACAATCTCTTCGACAATATCATGGGCGACGGCTTGCTTGGATTTGAGCGGATAGGGTACAACTGCGTGTGCGTCCACCAGCGTAACCCGGTTGGTATCGTGCCGAAAACCCGCTCCTTCGTCTTGGAGGGAGTTGAGCACGATCAGGTTGAGATTTTTGGTCTGCAACTTGCGCCGGGCATGCGCGAGGGCATGATCCGTTTCGAGGGCAAAGCCCACAAGGATCTGATCGGCACGCCGCCGCTGACCAAAAGTGGCGGCGATGTCGGTCGTCTCCACCAGATCGAGTTGCCAGTCGGCACCCTGTTTTTTGAGTTTAACGTCGGAAACGCGCTGCGGCGTATAGTCGGCAACGGCCGCGGCCCATACCACCACCTCGCTTTCGGCAAAGGGCGCTTCGACGGCGGCCAGCATTTCGCGGGCCGAGGTCACGCGGACGGTTTGCACGCGCGGGTGCCCAGCCGTCAGGTGCGTGGGGCCGCTCACCAGCGTTACTTCGGCTCCGGCCAAGGCCAGCGCTTCGGCCAGGGCATAGCCCATTTTGCCCGTCGAGTGGTTGCCCAGGTAGCGCACCGGGTCGAGGGCTTCGTAGGTAGGCCCGGCCGTGACCAATGCCCGCCGCCCCCGGAGGGGTTGGGGCATTTGTTCGGCATAAAAATTTTCGAGAAAAGCCAGGATGTGTTCCGGTTCGGCCAGGCGGCCCGGGCCGCTCAGGCCACTGGCCAGTTCTCCGCTTTCGGCCGGGATAATGTGCTGTCCGTAGCGGCGTAGGGTCTCTAAATTGGCTTGCGTAGCCGGGTGGGCGTACATATCCAGGTCCATGGCGGGCGCCACCACCACCGGACATCGGGCCGAGAGGTAGGTGGCCGTCAGGAGCGTGTCGGCCACGCCGTGGGCCATCTTGGCCAGGGTGGTCGCACTCAGGGGGGCAATGAGCAACACGTCGGCCCACAGGCCCAATTCGACGTGGTTGTTCCAGGTACCGGCGGCTTGATCACTCACAAAACGCGTCAGCACAGGCTGCCGCGATAGGGTGGCCAGCGTAAGGGGCGTGATAAATTCCTGGGCAGAAGGGGTCATGACGACCCGTACTTCAGCACCGGCCTTGACGAGCAGACGCGTCAGCAGGGCCGATTTGTAGGCGGAGATGCTTCCGCAAACGCCCAGCAAAACCTTTTTGCCAACCAGCACAGCACCCTAGCTTTCCGGAAGCTGATCGGGCGCTTCGGGCTTACGAAAGGCTACTTTGCCCGCCAGAAATTCGTCGAGGGCAATTTGCGTAGGCTTGGGCAAGCGCTCGTAATGCCGTGACACTTCTATCTGCTCCCGGTTTTCAAAAATTTCTTCCAGGTTGTCCACGACGGGGACAAACTCGGCCAGCTTACCGCTAATTTCTTCTTTGATGTTGCCCGAAATCTGGCGGGCGCGCTTGCCAATAATGGAAATAGAAGCGTACAGGTTACCCGTGGACTCGGCAAGGCTGGCAAGTTCTTGGGTGGTGAGGTTGGCCGAAGCGTTGGTTTTAATAGGGATCATCGTCAATCTGTGTTAAGGCAACTGGCTGGTCAGGTTGACCAGCCGAGCTCGGGTGTTCTGATAAATGTTTTCGGCCGGACGGGCAAAGCGGCTCTCGGGGTAGCGGTCAATAAAACTCTCGTAATATTCGAGTGTCTGGTAGTAGCGCTCCTCTTTTTTGCTGTCGGTGCTCACCTTGGCCAGTTCATATTCGGTCTCAATCTGGAGGTAGAGAATCTCTTCGGCATACTGCGACGAAGGATAATTATTTACGAAGTTGTCAAAGGCGATGATAGCGGCCTTCAAATACGTAATGTTTGCAGTGGCAAGCCGGTGGTACAGACGGGCGTTTTCGTAGGCCTTGAGTTCGAGTTTTTCGCGCAGGTCGCGAATCATCTGGTTGGCTTGGGGGGTGCGTTCCGACTCGGGGTGGCGGTTGAGAAACTGTTCCAGGGCCGTGAGGGCCTCGTAGCTATTGGTTTGGTCGAGATTGTGTTCGGGCGTGTCCTTAAAAAGCGATACGGCGTGCATGTAGCGTGCCTCCTCAACGAGCGGACTGCGCGGGAAGGTCTCGTAAAAACTTTTGAAGTAATACGTGCTGAGCACGAGCTGTCGCTGGTGATAATGGCAATAGGCGTAATAGAACTGGGCCTGCTCACCTTCGGCTTTGCCGCGCATGAGGGGAATCAGCTCTTCGAGTAGGGTGCCAGCCCGGTAATAATCCTCTTGTTTGTAATAAGCCAGCGCGGCTTCGTACTTCTTGACGGGGTCGGTAAGCTTCTGTACTTTCTGAAAGCGGCTGCAGCTACCAAGAACAACCAGTAGGCAGCACCACGCAAGAAAGTCAACCATTTTTTGCATAAGATCGCAAATTTAACCCGATTATCAGGGAATCACAATCTTGGCAACGAACGCATTGGGCAAATCGTGCACGGCGTATGGGTAACGGGTGCATCGTGCCACCGCTTGGGGTTCAGAAACAAAAAACCGGCCGAAGCCGGATAAAAGAAGTGCTATACCTCCGCGCTAATTTCTATCTCCCGACGGGGACGTGCACGGCGGGCGCGCGGATTAGGCTCTTTAACAGGGGCAGGACGTGCCTGGCGCCGAGTCTGGTATTCTTTCTCCAGTTGCTCTCGGACTTGCATGCGTTGACGTTTCGTTTTCATGAGGTAGTTTTCAATAGCTTAGTGGTTACTAAAATAGAACGGAAGCAATGTGCAATATTGTACGGCTTACAAAAAAAATCGGTGGCAATTCTAGTGTAAAGGTAATAGGCTATACTCCTTTTATTCTGATTTCTATTTACGTTACCGATATACGTATGGTTTTAAGTAAAACAGGCAAAAAAGATAATTATAGATCAGGATGTAGCTAGCGCAAACATTATGCTAAAAAGCCCGCCTTGATCACACAAGGCGGGCTTTCGTAAGTTGGCTATGACTTGCTGTTATTCCAGCACCAGGTCGAGCTTGACAGTGAAGTCGTCGTAGATGGCTTTGTCGCCCAGGTCGTCGAAAAAGCTGCCCGAGCCGTAGCGAATGTCCCACTTGGTGCGATCCACTTCAAATTCGGCCTTGGCGCGATTATCCATTACCGTGGCCGGAAAACTGACCGTGTGCGTCTTGCCCTTGATGGTCAGGTCGCCCGTAATGGTGGTCTGGTTTTTATTGAGCGGAGTAGCTTCTTTGATGACGAAAGTGGCTTCGGGGTGCTTGTCCACGCCAAAAAAGTCTTCGGACTTGAGGTGGCCCAGCAATTTGCCGTTGCTTTCGGGATCTTTGATGTCTTCTACCGTAATCGAGCGCATGTCCATCACAAAGCGGCCGCCCGTGATCTTGTTGCCGTCCATTTGAATAGAACCCGACTTAATCTTGACTTTACCGTCGTGCTGTCCGGTAACTTTTTTACCAACCCAGACAAACTCGCTTTTGGCCGGATTGACCGTCTTGGTGGTAGGGGCTTTGCCGGGACCAGCCAGCAAGGAAGTGAAAGAGAAAACAGCCAGCAAGGTGGCTAACATCCAATTTTTCATTTGATTTTGATTGTTTATTGTGTGGAAGAAAAATACGAAAGCGCAGCTTAAATACATGTAGGTACACGTATTTGTTCAAAAAATTAGTCTACTCGGAGTTTGTCGAGCAGGCGGCTCAGGCGACGGGCTTCTTCCGCCGTCAGCCGTTTCGAGCGCTGCTCCCAGGTGGCTTGTTCAGTATCGAGTTGCCGGAGCAGTTCCAACCCCTCGTCGGTGATGAGCACGTCCACGGCCCGGCGGTCTTCGCAGCAGGGTTGGCGCAGCACTAGCCCTTTGGCCAGCAGTTTGTCCACAATGCGCGATGCGTTCGACATCTTGTCCATCATGCGGTCAATGATCATGTTGACGGTGGCGGGCTTGGGGTGCTGGCCACGCAAGATGCGCAGCACGTTGTACTGGGCCATCGTCAGGCCGTAGGGCCTAAGCAGGCGCGTTTGCTCGCCCAGCAACCAACTGTGCGTGTAGGCCAGGTTGACGATGGCGCGCTGGTAGTCGGTGCGAAAATGGGGCTGCTTGATGTCCTCTTCGATGCTCATGATAACTGCGGTACACTAGACCGCACAAATGTATACATATTCATTATATGTACAAACATATAATGAAGATCTTTTGAAATCCGCATTTACAAGGCCTGACGGGGGGGCAACTCAGCGGCGTTGCGATCTGATGCGGCTGTGGGCTTGGTCGAGCGCTTCTTGGC
>DAIMZG010000050.1:0-11719 GCA_036734065.1 Catalimonadaceae bacterium | reverse complement strand
TTCAACGTGAAAGACGCCCGTCGGCAGGTGGCCGAGCGCTTTATCAGCGCCAACAGCTACGACATCTGAGGACAGATTGAATGTGAATAGAAAAGCCGGGGGCCATGCCCTCGGCTTTTTTGTTGCTGACCTTCGTAAAATCGCGCCTGAGCAACTTTCTCCGGTAGGTGTAAGCAATGCCACCTCTCCGTCGGTTCTGGGCGCTGTCGGCGATTTCTGGCCTGGCCGTCCTATTTCGGGCGCTCGGCACTGCGCTTAGTCCAAAAAACCGTCTTTTCAGAGGGCTGTCCGCATGCCTTCGCTGTAAGTTCTAAGCCATGTCTGCACATCCGTCTTGTTGGAATAGTTATACATTTGCAACAGCTAACGGCCTCGTATTTCGAAGACAAAAGCTGCCCCAAGACGCGGATTTTGCGCAGACTTCCGACCTTGACCATTCGCCATCAAAATTGTACTTTTTCTGATTAACTAATTGCTGAGGCGGCATTACTAGGAGCGCCTTCAACGATTAGTAATTGCTGTGGAACACTACCCTCTCCCCAATGTGGAACGCTGGCGGGGGGTGTGGAAAGCGTGTTCCACGTGGAAACAAGCTAATTACTAATATTTATGCTTGATTAGTAATCAGACTTGCAAAGCAATGATTTGATTACTAAAATTGCCAGATAATTAGTAATTAGGTTGATCATCTGATTTACACTTTTCTGAGATGGGCAAAATGAAGGATGTTAGTTTTGAAGACGTGAGCGGGTGGCTCAATGCACCCGACGCGGACACACGCGTACAGCGATGGCTTCGTCGGACAAGGGGCGAAAAACCGGATAAGTACAAAAACCGCCTTCGCCAGCAATTGGGTGCCGAAGCCGAAACTTGGGCGCAATTGGCCCGCGGCCAGAGCTACCACTGGCGGACTGCGCCGCTCGGCCAGACCACCTACCGCTACGAATTGCTGCCCGAAGATTGGCAAGGACTGTTCGCACTGGACGCTACGCTGCGGACGGGGGAGGGGCTGCTGGTGCCGGGCGAAGAGGCCGTGTACCAGGCCCACGCCCGACTCGAAGAAGCCTTTCACTGGAGCCAATTCGGTACGCCCCTGCTGGAGAGGCGACGCGCCAAAACCCTGATTCGCCAGGAACAAACGCCCGACACGCAAGCCGAAGAGTGGCTGGTAGCGGTGGTGGCTATGCTCAGCCAAACGAGCCGCTTTGAACACGCCGACCAGTTGTCCGAAGCGGCGGATGCGTTGCGCTTACTCGACCCGGATGCACCCCTGCAGCGCTGGCAACCCGCCACCGATGCGGTGCTGGTGGTGAGTCAGCAAGCTAACTGGCACCACCCGCTGTTGGGCATCTGGGCGCAGCAATTTTTGCTGGAGGCAAACGCCCTCGACGATCGCAGCGCCCTGCTCGTGGTGGGGCAGCACGTGCAACGCCTGATGCACCGCGCGGGCTACCGCGCTGCCGAGTACCCGAGCCGGGCCGTAATAACGGTGCGCACGGTGGCGCAATGGCGCAGGGTGCACAACGAGGTACAACAAACCCACGACCTGTCGCCGTACTTTTGCTATCAGTGGCGGGCCATGCGGGCGGCGATTAACAGCCTGCGCGGCTACGTCCGGCGCAAGCAGGAAGACCGCCGACAAGCGGCCCGCTTCGAGCGAATGGCGGGTGTCAATGGGCGCCAGGCGCAAATCATCAAGTGGCTGCAAGACGAGCCCGACACTGAGTTTACGCTAAAAGAAATTCAGGGTCGCTACGACGTCGTTTACCAGACGGCCCGCACCGACGTGATGGCCCTCGAAGAAGGTGGCTTGCTGGAGAAATACATTGAGGGCAAGAAGAAACAAGTGTACCGCCGGGCGGCTGGTTTCGACCATTGCCTCGAACAAATGCTGGAATAATCTGACTTGCACTTTTACCGGATGGACGTTCTAAAAGGTACCCGAATGTACGACGTAGCTTGGTCAGTAGGCAAGTGTTGTCGAGCGCGCATTGGTCAACAAAAATTTGTGGATAAGCGTGTGAATAAGTAAATAAGCCCGTCGGGACATGAGGAAATTTCAAAGTCGTTATACTTGAAAAAAAATCGGTTTACCAGCGGAGCTTTCCCCAAAAAATGAAATAATCAGTGATATTCTGCTCACCTCAGAAAATAAAGTGGAGATGACGTAGCTCCCCAATAGCCTCTGGGCTTATCCACAATTACATTTTTTTTCCACAACGATACTTCGGGGTATTCGCAAGTATAATGCGTGGGCAATGACGTACTTGGTCTTTTGAAAAAAACAAAAAACCTGGCCAAAAATAGCATAAAAGAAAGAAGAGGGTTTCCGTACGGAAGCTAAACCTCCGGGCTGCGCATAAAAAAAGCCCGTCTGTCGGGACGGGCTTTTTTGCGTAAGGAAGACCTCAATAAAAGCGGTACCGCTTGTCCTCTACATCGGCCAGTTCCTTGATGGACTCGCCCACGTAGTAGGCCACCCGGCCTACTCGTTGCTGGCGCACCGTGTTGGCTTGACTGGCGTAGTCGGCCACTTCGGGCGCTTCTTTCACCGACTCGATCCGGAACATGGCCACGCCGTTGTCGGTCACCAAAGGGGCTGACGTGGTACCCGCGGCCATACCGAAGGCGTAGCCGACGGCGGTAGGATCGAAGCCCAATGAAGAGAGCGTGTTGGCACTGAGCTTGAGGTTGGGCACATTGTTGAGCAGCGCCTGCGAGCCGTAGGCCTGCGCCAGCGAGTCGAGCCCGCCTTTGCCCAACTCCTGGAGCCGCGCCTGGATTTTCTCGGCCTTGCGCTGGTTGCGCACTTTCTGCGTAACGGCCTCGCGCGCCGACTCCAGTGATACTTCGTCCTGATCCGTTTTGCCCGTCATCACGGCTACTACGTACTGATCATCCGACTCGAACACGGGCGAAACCGCACCCATTTCGGCATCGTTGAATGCCCAGCGAATCATCTCGCGTACGTTGGTCAGGGTATTGACCCGGCGGGCGTCGGGCTGAATGGCGTAGGCCGTTTCCTTGCGCAGACCCGCCTCTTCGGCCTGGCTTTCGAAGCTGGCCAGATTGCGCGCGGCGGCGGCGAAGCGGGCCGCCTGGCTGTAGGCTTCGTCGAAGGCCCCATCGCCCGGAGTCAGGTTGCGCGTCAGTTCATAGACCTCGTATTTTTTGCCTGTAGGGGCTGCCGTCACCTCGATGAGGTGAAAGCCAAATTGTGTTTCTACAATCTGGTCGAGCAGGCCAGCCGTGGAGCGGCTAAAGACGGCTTCCTCGAAGGGCTTCACCATCCGGTTTTTGGCAAACCAACCCAGGTCGCCCCCTTGGGGAGCGGTGCCATCGGTGCCGTGCACTTTGGCCATCTCGGCAAAAGAGGCGCCCGCTTTGATTTGATCCAGGACTTCCTGGGCCTCTGCCCGTGCTTTGCGCTTGGCTTCGTCCGAGTCGTCGTCGGCACGGAAAAGGATGTGGCTGGCGCGTACCTCCAGGTCGTCGGTCTCGCGCACGTCCACCACTTTGTAGATGGAAAAAGCCGTGTTGTTGACAAAAGGCCCGTACACCTCGCCCGCTTCCAGTACTGATGTGGTCAGGTCGAGGGGCAACTCGCCCGGGCCCAGCACGCGCGCGGGGGCAAAGACATCGGCATTGTTCTGCACGAAGAGGGAGTCGTTCTCGGCTTGCTCGAACGGTCCGGACAGCGCCCGGAGGTCGTTCATGAACAGATTGCTATCGGCCGACGAGGGGCTCACCGAAAAAGTCACGTAATCGAATGTACGGGTATTGCTGCTTTGAAACTCGCGGCGGTGCGCTTGCAGGTACGTCTTGAGTTGGGCATCTGTCACCTCGATGGTCGAATCGGGCACGGCCGAAAAGGGCACAAACAAGTAGCGCAGGCTCACTTCGGCCTGTTGGGCTTGGTATTCGCGTTCGGCTTCGGCGCGGGTTACGTAGGCAGTTTTGTTGAAAAGGGCTTCGTACTTGGTGCGTTTGCGGTCGGGCACCAGGCGGGCCTCAAAGTTGTACCACATGGCTTGTTGCTCGGGCGGGGCTTGCTCGAGGTTGGCCAGAAAACCGCGCAGTTGGTTGAGGTCAAACTCGTTGGTTTGCGGATTGGTGAACGAGGCGCGCACGGCCGGGTGAATGTACTGCCCCTGCACCATGTCGTACTTTTCTTCTTCGGGTACGGCCAACCCTAGCTGCTCGAACTGCCGGGTGTAGGCCCGGTTGAAGATCATTTGATTCCAGGCCTGTTCCCGAATGCCCTCCATGGCGCTCTCGTCGGGGTTCTGGTTGGTTTGCAGGGCGTACTCGTACTTGAGTTGCTCGATCTGTTGTTGATATTCCTCAACCGAAACAGACTCGCCGTCAATCTGGCCCACGGCGCGGTCGGGCGCGCCGCGCAGCACCGAGTTGGGCCCAAAGAGGTCGCCAAGAATAAAGGCCAACAGGGCTAGACCCACAAAGACCAGTGCTAACCAGGATTTCTCCCGAAGGGTGTTGATAATGGACATTTTAACAAGATGAAGTGGAAAAAAGGCGTAGCGTATGCGTAAAAACTAAGTAGTAAAGATAGCGAGTTGACGGGAAAAACCGGACACTTACCCCCTCAGCGGTCCGCTTCGTCGAGAATCAGCTTGACCTGGTCAATCCGAACTTCTTCGAGGGCCAGCACTTCGAAGGTGAACGGTCCGAAAGTAACCACCTCGTGCAGTGGGGGAATGTCTTCGTGAATGGCCAATATCAAGCCTCCGAGGGTCTCGTAGTCGCCTTCGGGGAGATTCCAGCCGTATTTTTGGTTGAGATAGTCCACCTCGAGCCGACCGCTGAGCAAGTACGTGCGCGGATCGAGCTGTTCTTCGAGCAGGGTTTCTTCGTCGTGTTCGTCCTGAATCTCGCCGAAAATTTCCTCCATCACGTCCTCCATCGTCACGATGCCCGCCGTGCCCCCAAACTCGTCCACCACCAGGGCAATGCTGCGGCGTTCGTTGATAAACTGCACCAACAGTTCGCTGGCCAGCAGGGTTTCGGGCACAATCACGATGGGCGAGAGGATGTCGCCGAGTGTTTTGGGTTTACGAAAAAGGGCCAACGAATGGCAGTAGCCCACAATGTTGTCAATTGAGTCGCGATAGACCAGAATTTTGGAGTAGCCCGACTCAATGAAGGTATGGCGCAGTTTGGGCAATCCCTCTTCAAACTCGATGGCGACAATGTCGGTGCGGGGCAGCATGCAGTCGCGCACGCGCAGCGTTCGGAACTGCACGGCGTTGCTGAAAATCTGCAAATCAACGGCCGGATCGCTGACGTCTTGCGGGTGATCCAGGCTCCGCGCCACGAAGTCGTTGACATCCGTAAGTCTGAAAACGGGCTGGTCTTCGGCAAAGGGCTGGCGCAGTATTCGGACAATGAAAAACTTAACCAACCCGATGATGACCCAGACAAACCCGCGGAGTAGCCAGTAGAAAAACTGAATGGGTATGGCCAGCAGCGTCAGCAGGCGGTTGGCATTGGCCATAAAAAGGCTTTTGGGCAGAAACTCGGCCAAGGGCAGCACGATCAACGTCGAGACGACGGTTTGCACAACGAGCACGCCGATGGGGTTGTTGAGCGAACCGGGCAGACGTGCCTGGAGCCACGGCTCGAGCAGGCGGGCCATCAGGATGCCGTACAGCACCAGCGCCAGCGTGTTGCCCACCAGCAACGTCCCGATAAACTGCGACTGCCGGTGCAACAAGCGCGAAAGCACCAGGCCGGCCCACTCGCCCTGCTTGCGTTGCAACTCGATCCGCAACTTGTTGGCCGACACGAAGGCAATCTCGACACCCGAAAAAAAAGCCGAAAGGACAAGGGTCAATGCTATCCAGCCAAGGTTAGAAAATTCCATCTATTGCTTGCGCGGACGCTTTTTGGAGATCGGGGGAGACTTTTTTTCCGGTGGTGGCGGCGGTTTTTGCGATTGTTCTTCTTCCCGCTCGCGCAGAAGTTGGCGTCGGTACAGCAACAGGCCAGCGGCGGTGGCCATAAAGAGCCAGTAACTGTAGGCCACGCCGTACACAAACGTCTGGTGAACGCCGATAATAAATGTTGCAACGGCCAGCGAAAAATAAAGAACAGCGGATAAACTCATGGCGGATCAATGGAAAACGTGCCTTTGGGCCGGAGGATGCGGTAGGTGCTAAAATCCTGAGCGGCCGTCAGTCCTTCGCCCATCAGCACTTCGTCGGCCGTCTGGATGCGGACGAACACGTCGGTAAAAACGCGCGCTTCGCGCTGGTTCCAGTGGAGTTCTTCGCTGTTGAGTTGCTTGTTTTCTACCAGGTCAATCACCACGACGTCGCCGATGGCCGTGTGCAGGTCGGCGGCCTTGTCGTAATGAGCCGAATCGGCCCGCAAGGTGGTGGACTTTTGCCCGTCCGGCTGAAAAAACTCAATGTAGATGCCCGTCGGAAAATCGCGGTCTCCGTTCTGGTATTCCAACTGCAGGGGCGCCGTTAGGCGCACCCGCAGGGTGGCCGAGTCGCTGTAGAGCGTCTCGATGTTCTCGGCAACAATGAGCGGCCCCTCGTACACCACCTGCTCACTGACGGGCTCCTGCGCGGGTTCGCAGGCCGTGCCCATCAACAGACTGACGTTCGTAAGACCAAGTAAAAAAGTTTTCAACGGACAGATGGTGAGCACACGGCACAAAGGTACAGCAAAAAGGGTCAACCGACGTGTTTCGGCTGACCCTTCAATATTCACGGCAGGTAGCTAGTCGCGCGATTGCAGCGTAACCGTTTCGCCTACCCAGCAGCCCGAGCTTTTCGACTGACCTCGTTCCATGCCGTAGGTAAATATCTCTTCTTTCGACGGAAACTGACCTTTGGCCATGTCCATCTTTTTCTGATTGCCCGCCTTGGCGTATTGCTCGTAGGCGGCGATGAAAATCAACCGTGACTCTACGGGATTGCCCCCCGTACATTGCTCGTAGCTGTTGTAATACAGGTCGCCAATGAGTTCGTAGGCCTCGCGGCGGCTGCCGTCGAGACTGACGGCCTTTTGGGCACTGCTGCGCGCCGAAGATTTCTGTCCCATTTTCTGATACGCCACCGCCATTTCAAGGTGGGCTTCGGCTTTGTCTTTTTCCGTATCGGCCAGCTCGGCCGCTTGTTGGAAGTAGTTGACGGCACTGCTGAGGTCTTTGTTGTTCAGTTCTTTGTTGGCCAGGTACATGCAGAGGCTGTGCGTGGGCTTCTCTTTGGCCAACAGGGCGGCGGCCTTCATGAAGAGCGGGTCGTCGGTACATTTGTCGCTGCGCATGTAGTTAAAGATGCGCGCGGCCATTTCGAGGTCTTTGGGATTGGCCTCAAACTTGGGCCCCAGGTTGCTGCGCACAAAGTCACAATCAATCGTTACGCAGCTCGTAAGCATGTTGTCCATCTGGTTTTTCACCTCGTTCCAGACTTCCACGGCGTTGTTTTGCGCCACGTTGTGCTCGTAGGCCGCATTGAGCTTGTCGTAGCCAGCCAGAATGAGTGCGTCGTCCACCTCTCCAGCTTCTTTCTGCTTACACAGCAAGTACATGTAGGGCAATACGTTCTGCACGTAGATGTCATTGCCGTTCAGTTCGGCTATGCGGGTGTAGAGTTGGAGCAGTTCGCCGTATTTTTCGGGGCGGCTCTGCCAGTACGGAAAAGCGATCAGCCCTTTGCGGTTGAGCACATTGGCTTCTTCCTGAAAGTATTTGATCCGGGCATCGTAGAGCATGAGGGCCGTGTCTTGCAGGGCGTTTTTCTCGTCGCCGGCTGCGGTCTCTTGCATTCTTTCGTACACCGTCGTGCCACGAATGTACAGGGCCTTGTTGAGGTCGGGTGCATTGGCGTAGAGCCAGCCGAACGCTTTGTGCGCCGAGGCGAGATCACCATTCTTTACCCCGTCATCCAGCAGAATCCATTTTTCCTGGGCCATTTTTTTGTCTTCGGGCCAGTTGAACTGAGCAAAGCTAGTGAGCGCTGTTAACAGACAGACGAATAGCAAAAAGGACTTTTTCATAATAAAAATTAATAGTAAACCAAGATTTAATCTACACGGTATCGCTGAAACCAGCGTTCATTGACGTTAAAACCAAGGGCAATTCGCCAGTACCGCTCACGCAGGAGGCCCGTTTCGAGTTGGCCTCTTTGTCCAAAGATCATAGCCAGGTTGATACCCGAAAGATTTTTGTTGACAGGCAGGGTCATGCCAAGATTAATGCCAAAATCTTCGAGTTGGTTTCCGCGCACCAACAGAGGGGTCTGTTCGTAGAAGGTGCCGGCCCGGTAGGTCACGCGTTTGAGGTAGTTGCCCACCGACGTAATGTCCGGAATCCACTCGGCCCCGAGGGCCGCCCGGTAGGCATTGCCCAGCCCGCCGTCATTATCCAACTCCGAAAAATCCGACCACGGCTCGTAGCGAAAATCGGCCGCCAGCGTCCAGGCATAGGGTTTGTCGAAGCTCAGCCCAAAGCCATAGCGGGCGGGCAAACGCAGTTGCCCGTCTTGGCGCTGCAGCGTATCGCCCGGCAAGGGGATGGATAGGCTGCCCTCGCCGGTGGTGCGCAAGAACTCTACACTACGCTCGGCACCAAGCACAGCGGGCAGCTCGTACGTAGCGCCTAGGTTGATAAAAACCAATTTAGAAAGCTCCTTGCGATACGCCAATCCGGGTTTGAACATAAAACCACTGGACTGGGTAAGCCTGCGCTGCGTCGTGTACAAGGTATTGGTGGGATTTTGCAGGGTAGGTGCCAGCCGGAGCAAGGTTTGCGTTTGGGAATTGCCGAAGAGGTAGCTGGCCTCCAGCCCGGCCGAAAAGCCGGACCCCAGGCGATGACCATATCCGATTACTACCTGATTAAGCCCGCCGCGCCCCTGACGTCGGTCTTCGTAACGCACATCGGGCAGATTGGTCACGGGTAGTTCGGTGGCAATGTCGTAGTTGACCGTGCTGTAGGGGTTGAAACCCACCCGCAAGGCGCCTTGCTTGGTGATGGGCAGGGCCATGCCCAAATAGTTGAGGCTGCCGTTGAAGCCAGTAACGGTATTGTTCTGGCTGCTCAACTCCTTATACTGACCCAGCAAGCCCGACTCCAGCACCGTAAGGCGACTATGGTAGAGCAAAGCGGGATTGGCCAGGTTGATAAAATCGTTCTGTGGGGCGCTGATGCCCGTGTAGGCCATACCGGCTTGCCGGACATTGCCCACGGGCGCCAGGTCGCCGATGCCGAGCCGCGAGAAAGGCGAATTGCCAATGTTTTGGGCCCACCCGCCGAGCGTGGTTGCGCAAAGCAAGCCCAGGGCGCCGGTACACTTAAAAATGAATGACATGATATTGCAGGATGCGGTAAAGCCCCTTCAAAACTAGATTGGAATCTACAAAAATGCGAGCTTTCTCCACCTTTTCAAATCGGTGGGCATCGCCTCCGCACAGCAGCACCCGCAACGAAGGGCCAGCGTGCGCGCGATAATGGGCCACCATGCCCGCAATTTCGGCCTCCGTGCCCAGCCATACGCCCGACGTCATGGCTGTGCGCGTGTCCGTACCGATGAGTTCGGTAGGGCGCACTGCCTCTACTAACGGCAACCGGGCCGTGAAAGTGTGCAGGGCACGCAACCGCATGTGCAGCCCCGGGCTGATGTTGCCGCCCCAGTACTGGCCTTCGGCGTCGAGGTAGTCGTAGGTGATGCACGATCCGGCGTCAATCACCAAACAGGGCGTTGCCGGAAAAAGGCCCTGCGCCCCGGCCACGGCTGCCAGGCGGTCGCTCCCCAGCGTGGCGGGCGAGGCGTAGCGGTTGGCAAAGGGAAGGGGCAAATGGCTGTCGAGGGCCAGCCGCTGCGCGTCGGGATTGGCAGCCGCCAGCAACGCGGCCGCATCTGGCCCCACCGAGGAAACCAGCACGTGCCCGACGTCGGGCCGAAACGTGAGGGCTACGGCCTCTTCTACCGATATACCCGACCAAACTTGCAGCGGTTCGGGCTGCCCGGGGGCAAAGCGAGCGGCCTTGGCCAGTGTGTTGCCCACGTCGAGCACGAGGTATTCGTAGCTCATTTCCAGCGGATAATTTTGGGGGCGGCGTACGAGGTCAGGCTGGCGGGCAACCCGCGCACGATGGTCTGGTGCAGGCGTTCGATGAGGCGTTTTTTGAGGAAGCTTTGGTGGACGACCATCCCGATTTGGCGCGCGGGCGTCGGGTTTTCGATGGGCCGTATGCGCGCACGCTCGGCCTCGCTGAGGTGGTCGGTGGCCAGTTGCGGCAAGAGCGTCAGGCCCGACTGCTGGTCCACCATGCGCTTGAGCGATTCGAGCGAGCCACTTTCGTAGTGAAAGGTAGTAGGGGTTTGGTCGCGTTGTTGCTGACACACGCGCAGGGCTTGTTCGCGAAAGCAGTGGCCTTCGCTGAGCAGCCACAAGCGCTCCTGGGCCAACTGCTCGGAGCGCAGCGCCGGGAGCACCCCCAGCGGATGCCCCGGCGAGAGGTAGGCCAAAAATGGTTCGGAAAAGAGGGGGATCTCGTGCAAGTCGTTTTCTTCGAGGGGCAGGGCCACCAGCCCCACGTCGAGGGCGTCGTGCCGCAGGTATTCGGTGATTTGGCTGGTGAGCAATTCGCGCACCGTCAGTTGCACTTCCGGATGTTCGGCCAGAAAATCGGGCGCAAAGCGGGGGAGTAGGTAAGGCGCCAGGGTCGGGATAATGCCCAGCCGCAATTCGCCCGCCAGCACTTGCATTTCGGACGTCACCAACTCACCAATCTTGCGGGCTTCGCGCACCACCGTCCGGGCCTGCGCGATGATTTGCTTCCCGATTTTGGTGGGCACCACCGGCTGGCGGCGGCGGTCGAAGATCTGCACGCCCAGCTCTTCTTCTAGCTTCTGCAACTGCATACTCAGCGAAGGCTGGGTGATTGCGCAACTTTCGGCGGCCCGCACAAAGTGTCGGTGCGTGTCCACGGCCAGCACGTATTCGAGTTGGAGTAAGGTCATGTGACTGGGGTGGGGTTAAGCAGTGGGGTAATAAACAGTTGCTTAGCCCCTGTTATTGGTTGTGGCTTTCTGAAAGCGCGTTTATAATTCTTATTTTAATCTATCCACCCAGTTTTCAAGTTTTAGCCCAAAAATTCTTTCAAATTCATTTTTGTTTTCAGTGACCATGATCAAATCATTTTCAATTGCCGTGCATCCAATGAATAAGTCCAGATCACTAATCATTGTGCCCGCTTTTCTTAATCTGGCTTTTTCTTTTCCATACGTCCCAATTGAATCATAAATTGGGAGAACGGCTACTATTTCTATGAACTGCGCAATAATTTGGTGGTTCTTTTCAGGGTTTATACTGTTCTCCGCCCCGAAAACAAGTTCCGCTAATGTAATTTCAGAAATCGCACAATTTTCAGCTTTTACAGACTCAAGCCTTTCAGTTACTCCAAATTTCCCACGGAAAAAATGCACACAGATGTTGGTGTCGAGGAGATAATTCATTAGAGTTCGATATTGTCTTCTTTGTTGACCCTGGAATTTCTGATTTCTTTGATGATCTCATCAGAATCTCGAGAATCTTCCCACGCCCCGGACAAATCTCTGAGACTAATGTTTGACTTCCCTTTTTCTTCGATTGATTCAGTCAACCTAATGATCAGTTTTTTCTTAGATCTATTGTCTAATCGTGATAGAAATCCAAAGTATTTATCAATAGTCTTATCTGT
>DAIMZG010000049.1:0-11740 GCA_036734065.1 Catalimonadaceae bacterium | reverse complement strand
TCGGTGCGGCCCACCGACTCGAACGTAACGGTGATGGTGTAGTAATAGACGCCGGCGGGTGCGGGCTGATTTTGCGGCGTACGCCCGTCCCAATAGCGGCGGCTGACTTCCTCGCCCTGTCCATCGCGGACAAAGCGGTGAATCTGCCGTCCCCAGCGATCTACGATATCCAACTCGACGCGGCGGACGGTACCCACCAGCACGCATTTGGGTTCGAAAAACTCGTTGACGTTGTCGCTGTTGTCGGGCGTAAAGACGTTGGGTAACTCGAAGAGAAAGCATTCCTCCACGCAGACCGTATTGCTCAGGGCACTTTCATTGCCAAACTCGTCCACGGCCGACACGGCGTAGCAGCCATTGCGATTAAGCAAGTCTCGGTGGTCAAAGGTAGTGTCGGGCGCCTCGACGCGGACAAGCAGTTCGAGCGGCTCGCCCTGGCGGGGGGCAAAGTAGATCAGGTAGAAGGCGGGCTGGGCATCGCACTCAGTGACGTCGGGTGGTAGGGGCGAACTGTTGGGCCCTGTCCAGGAAAGAAGATTCGTAAAGCGGTTGGAAAAGATTTGTTGACCACCACCGGGAAGGCATTCGGGGCAGTCTTGGGCCAGCACTTCCAATACGGGCGGGCAAGGGGCCAGGGTGTCTTCGGGGCGGGCGGTGGCCGCTTGCGAGAGGTTGAACAGCGGCACAGGCAAGCCCACCCGGCCAAACGAGCCGCGAGTCTCGACCACGTAGGTGTACACTTCGCTGGCGACCAGGGCGGGATCGTCGTCCACGTAAGTGAAACCCTCGCCTCCTGTTACCTCGACGCTGTCGCGCAGAAAAAAGTCGTCCTGACCGGGATCCTGGCGGAAGACGAGGTGAAAGCGATTGCCGTTGTCCCAGGGCACTTGCGCCGTCCAGCCGAGGTCAATGCGGTTGATGCCGCCCGTGGCCGTCAGGCGTACGCTGCCCGCCTCGGGACCATAGTCGCGAAAGCTGAGCGTATCGCCCGTCGTGACCGAATAAAGGCCAATGCGGTAGCGTAGGGTCAGGTTTTCGGTATCAATTCCTTGGTCAATGAAGGTAGTGTCGGCCGTGCGCGTCACCTCTACAAAGTCATCGCCGACCAAGCGCTCGACGGCGTAGGTATAAGGCGGGGGGAAAGCAACCGAATCAATTTCGAGCGGCGAGACCCAGGCCAGTTCGACCTGTCCGTTGCCAGGGTCGGTCGTCAGGACGCTGACGCGGAACAACAAGGGTACGTCGAGGGGAAGGTCGGCCGTGGCCGTATCGGATACGAGGCTTTCTTCTCCGTCGGGGGTGGGAAAGTTGGCCGTCAGGGCATAGGTATAGACGGGCCCCGGCTGTACGGTTTCGTCGCGGAAACTCAATTGATCAATAGGTAGGGTGGCAATGGGCAAAAAGCCCGACGCAGGATCTACGCCGGGCGCGCAAGTGTCAATAGGTAGGTCGCGGGGCCCGGTGCGGCGGTAAAGGATAAAGGAGTCGGCCTGCGGACAGGTGTAAGCGTCCCAGTTCAGGTTCACGCCGCCGCTGATACCTTGGGCCGTCAGGCCGGTGGGAGAAGGCCCCACGACCTTGACCGTAAGCAGGCCATAGGTAGAGAGCGAAATCTGGTTGCCGGGTCGGGCGTCTTCGGCACGGACGGAAAATTCGTAGGGCCGCTGGCGGATGTGCTGGCAACCCGTTTGCCAGGTGAGCACTCCTTGGGCGGTGGGCAACTGCAACGCAATGGCCTCAAAGTTGGGCCTTTCGACCGGCACAAAGTCTTCGAAGGCCTCGCCCGTGATGGAGAGCGAAATGCGGTCGCCGTCGGGATCGTCGGCCGTCACGCGCGAAGTAGCCGTCAGGCCGCCCACCACGCAGATCGGGTTGAGGTTGAGGGTAGGGGGGCAATTGCGGTCGTCGGCCACCAGGATCTGCATATCGCGCACCACCGAGCCAATCCGGAAGAACTGCCCGTCGGGCAGGCGTCGCCACTCCACAATGCGGAAGGCAATGTTGAACTCGCCGGGTCGCCCGGGCGTATCCCACACCACGTCGCCCGGGTCGTAGGTGCCGTTCTCGACCAGGGCGTCGCCCCGATTATAAATCCGAAAACTAGTGGGTCCCTGGCCGTCGCCGCCGCAAGTGAGTCCTTGCTGACCGCCATAAAGCGGATCGTCGGGCCGCCGGTACACGGGCACGGGCACGTTGCGGTCAATGTAGGGCTGAAAGGTGCCGTCCACCGCTTCGTAGGAAAGGCTGTCGCCGTCGGCGTCAATGGCGCCGGGGTTGTGGATGTAGAGCTGTCCCACCACGGCCAAGTCAATGGGCGGATTGGCCAGGACGGGCGAGCGGTTGAGGGCACGCAACTCGAGGTTGACGGCCGTCTCGACGTAGAAGGCCTGATCGGCCGGACGGTCGAGGTTGGTGACGGTCGTATTGCGGTTTTGCTCTTTGTAAGTCACCAAAAAGCTGGTATTGGTCGGGAAGACGTAACGGGTCTGAAAAACGGCTACTGTGGTGCGGTTACCAATGTTGATGACGCTCTGGCGATTGACCGTAATCTGGGCAATAGATTGGCTATTGGCCGGAAATTGGGGAAAGATCGTGAAAGTGGCTTGCTGATTTTCGACGGGTGAGTTGGTGTCCCAATAGACAAACAAGGTGATGTCCACGGCCCGGCCGGAGGCATCCTGATCGGCTGGCACGCGCTCAACGATGATCTCGCCGGCCCGAATGTGGGTGGCGCGGGCGGTAGTGGTCAGCAGCCACAGCGAGGTCAGCAATAAGTAGCAGGTGGTAATGCGAAGCATGGAAGTGTACAGCGGTGAACGAGTAGAAAGCCAATGTCAGATCACGCCGACCCGTATGGCTTTGCCTTATGAACGTGAATTCGTTCAAAAAAGGATAAGTAAACCGAAAAAACATAGAAAAGTAACAACTGTTTGCACAGCAAATCATTTACTATCGCATAAGGGTGTTTTTTCGTCGCCTTAAACAAGCCGAACGATGGCTTTTGCCCGCAAGCTCCGTATTCTTGGCCTCATTTGGGCGTAGCGTATGCACTGATGACATGGTGTTTTTTTGGAGAGACGAAAGCGCCGGAAAATTGCGAACGAACCACACCGTAGCATTCTCCGGTACGCTCGGGATAGCGCCGGGCACTTTTATCGTCGAAGACCTTGTTAGTAAGTGTTTGGATTGGAACACTATTTACAAATAAAAAGAAAGGCACGATCCGCTTGGCAGAACTCCGAAAAGAGCAGGCTTTGTGCTGAGCCAAGTACGGAGGCTGCTTTTCGGTTATGCTGAAGGATAATGAGCGCATCAAGTGGGAGGTGTTCGGGCGCGAAAACGAAGGCTTTTTTGAAGAAAAGTTTTTCGTTTAGAAAACGGCAAAAGAAAACTTATCTCATTGTTTGCTACTTATCCCCCCCTTATATTTGATCTGATTCGCGTAATATTTTTGCAGAACACTAACTTTACTACCGATTCTTACAAAATGAACTGGTTTAACCGAGCTGTCACCAGCACCATCGGGCGCAAGCTGATCATGTCCCTGACCGGCCTGTTCCTTATCTCTTTTCTGTTTGTTCACTTGTCCGGCAACTTTCTGTTATTTAGGGGAGACGGCGGCGATGCTTTCAACCTTTATTCCGACTTTATGTCCACGGCGGCGATCATTCGCGTAGCCGAAATTGTCTTGGTAGCGGGGTTTGCCTTGCACATTTACACTTCGTATGTGCTAACCAAGCACAACAAAAAGGCGCGGCCTCAGCAGTATGCCTACACTAATCCATCGCCGGGCGTAAGTTGGTTTTCGCGCAACATGGGTTTATCAGGTACCATCGTGTTGATTTTTCTGGTCACCCACCTTCAAAATTTTTGGTACCGATACAAATTTGGCTCTCCCCCCATGACCACTATTGATGGGGAGCAGTACAAAGATATGTATGCACTTGTGGCCACCGTATTTCAGCAGGAATGGTGGTTCGCCATCCTCTACGTGGTGGCGATGGTACTATTGGCTTTCCACTTAAACCACGGCTTTCAAAGTGCATTTCGTACGATGGGGCTTAACCATCCTAAGTATTTGCCTGTTGTAGAGAAGGCAGGGTTAGCTTTAGCTGTCCTTGTACCCGCTGGCTTTGCTTCGTTTCCGTTGTATTTTTTGCTAAAACCCCTGTTCTGAAGCAAGCCTGGCGAAATACTGGTTTAAATAAAATATTGTTATGCTACTCGATTCGAAAATACCCTCCGGTCCGTTGGCGGAAAAGTGGACCAATCATAAGTTCAACCTTAAGCTGGTCAACCCGGCCAACAAACGCAAGTACGAAATTATCGTGGTAGGCTCTGGCTTGGCGGGTGCTTCGGCTGCGGCCTCACTGGCCGAACTGGGCTACAACGTGAAGGTCTTTACTTTCCATGATAGTCCGCGCCGGGCGCACAGCATCGCTGCCCAAGGGGGCATCAACGCCGCCAAAAATTACCAAAATGACGGTGATAGCGTGTACCGCCTCTTCTACGACACGGTCAAAGGCGGCGACTACCGCTCCCGCGAGGGCAATGTTTATCGTCTGGCCGAAGTGAGTGTCAACATCATTGACCAATGTGTGGCCCAGGGCGTACCCTTCGCCCGCGAGTACGGTGGGCTGTTGGCCAACCGTTCGTTTGGGGGTGCCCAGGTGTCGCGTACGTTCTACGCACGTGGCCAGACGGGTCAGCAACTGCTGCTCGGTGCCTACGGCGCCTTGAGTCGGCAGGTGGCCAATGGTAAAGTCAAGATGGTTACCCGCACGGAATTGCTCGACGTGGTCGTGCACGAAGGCAAAGCCCGCGGCATCGTGACGCGCAACCTCATCACGGGCAAGATCGAATCGCACAGCGCGCACGCCGTCTTGCTCTGCACGGGCGGCTACGGCAACGTCTTCTTCCTTTCTACCAACGCCATGAACTCCAACGGGTCGGCCGCATGGCGGGCGCACCGTCGGGGAGCCCTGTTTGCCAACCCTTGCTTCACGCAAATCCACCCTACTTGTATCCCCGTGTCGGGCAGCCATCAGTCCAAGCTCACGCTCATGTCTGAGTCGCTGCGCAACGACGGCCGCGTGTGGGTGCCCAAGAAAATGGAGGACGCCGAAGCCATCCGCAAGGGGACACTCAAGCCGGTTGATATAGCCGAAGCCGATCGCGACTACTATTTGGAGCGTCGCTATCCTTCGTTCGGTAACCTGGTGCCCCGCGACGTAGCTTCGCGCAATGCCAAGTACGCCTGCGACGAAGGTCGCGGCGTGGGTAAAACGGGCCTGGCCGTGTATCTAGACTTTGCTGACGCCATCAAGCGTGACGGCGAGGCAACGATCTCGGCCAAGTACGGTAACCTCTTCGAGATGTATGAGAAAATTACGGGTGAAAATCCGTACCGTACGCCGATGATGATTTACCCGGCCGTACACTATACGATGGGCGGATTGTGGGTAGATTATAACCTGATGACGACCATCCCGGGTCTCTACGCCATGGGTGAGGCCAACTTCTCTGACCACGGTGCCAACCGCCTTGGGGCTTCGGCCCTGATGCAAGGATTGGCCGATGGTTACTTTGTAGTGCCCTACACAGTGGGCGACTATCTGTCCACCCTGAAAAGCACCGATAAGTATGACACGGGGCATGAAGCCTTCAAGCAGTCCGAACAAGAGGTGAAGGACACCATCAAACGTCTGCTGAGCATTAAAGGTAGCCGCACGGTGGACGAGTTTCACCGCGAATTGGGCCTGATTATGTGGGATTACTGCGGGATGTCGCGCAACGCCGAAGGGCTGAAATCTGCCAAGCAGAAAATTCGCACCCTGCGCGCTGACTTCTGGAAAGACGTGAAAGTGCTCGGTGACAACGAAGAGATGAACCAATCGCTCGAAAAAGCCCTGCGCGTAGCTGACTTTATGGAGTTGGGCGAACTGATGGTGGACGACGCCCTCACACGGGAAGAGTCTTGCGGCGGTCACTTCCGTGAAGAGTTTCAGACCGAAGAAGGGGAGGCCCAACGTGACGACGAAAACTTCTCTTTCGTTTCGGCTTGGGAATACAAAGGCCCCGAAGAAGAGTGGGAGTTGCACCGCGAAGACCTTGTGTTCGAAAACGTCAAGCTTACCCAACGTAGCTACAAGTAATTTTCAGACCCGTTCTCCAAGTCGGAGAACGGGCTGCTTATATCCTATACGATTATATCCATGAATCTCACCCTGAAAATATGGCGCCAGAAAGGTCCGCAGAGCAAAGGCAAACTGGTGACTTATAAGTTAACTGACATTAGCGAAGACATGTCCTTCTTGGAGATGCTCGACGTGCTCAACGAAGACTTGGTCCGCAAAGACGAAGACCCCGTTACGTTCGATCACGACTGCCGCGAAGGAATCTGCGGTACGTGCTCGCTGTACATAAATGGTCGGCCGCACGGGCCCCAGCGTACCACCACCTGCCAGTTGCACATGCGCAGCTTCAAAGATGGCGATACGATTGTCATTGAGCCCTGGCGCGCGACGGCTTTCCCGGTTGTGAAAGACCTAATGGTAGATCGCAGTGCTTTCGACCGGGTAATTCAGGCCGGAGGCTACGTATCGGTCAATACGGGCAGTGCCCGCGATGCCAACGAAACCCTCATCCCTAAAAAAATTGCCGACGAAGCCTTCAACGCGGCTACTTGCATTGGCTGTGGTGCTTGCGTAGCAGCCTGCAAGAACGCCTCGGCAATGTTATTTGTTGGGGCCAAGATTTCGCAGCTCGCCCTGTTGCCCCAAGGACAGGCCGAATCGCGTACCCGGGCCGAAAAAATGATCGCCCAGATGGACGCCGAAGGTTTTGGTGCCTGTACGAACACAGGGGCGTGCTCGGCCGAATGTCCCAAAGGCATCACGATGGCCAACATTGCCCGCATGAACCGCGAGTTTTTCAAGACGGTGTTGGTATCCGACGACGTGTAAAAAATCTGCCTACCGCAAAGTCACAAACGGCTGTCCTCTATCGGGGACAGCCGTTTGTGTTTAGTGACTAGTGACGCAGTAGTGCGACGCGCTGCGACTGTATCTGGTTGTGTACCAGGCAAGTGTACCAGCCAGGAGGCAATTGGGCCGCCGGGATTTCGAATGACTGCCAGCCTGCCGAGGCTTCTTTTACTTGCCACTGACCTTGCAGGCGCCCCACCGCATCGAAGAGTTGCACCACTGTGGTGGCCTGAGGAGACGTCAGGTAAAAATGCAAGGTGGTGTGGTGCACTGCTGGGTTAGGTTGAAAAAACGGCACGGCTGCAAGCGTGTTGCCCATGCGTACCCGTCGGGGGATGCTGTAGTCGGTCTTGCCGTCGAAGTCTTCCTGGCGCAGCCGAAACCAATAGGTGCCGTCCGGAAGCGCGGCCGTAAGGTAGTCGTAGCGCTGCGGTTGGGCAGTGGTGCCCGCCCCTTCCACGAAGCTAAGGGCGCGAAAGCTGGTGTCGGGATCAGTGCGCATTTCTACTGTAAAGCCGGCGTTAAACTGCTCGCTGGCCGTTTGCCAGCGCAGGCGCACGCGGTCTGTTTGTTCGACCTGCGCCGTAAATTCGAGCCAGCGGACGGGAAGGGGATCAGTTTCCTGAAGAATAAGTTGAAAATTATCGAGCTGAACGCCCGGTCCGGAATCATAGTCTGTACCTACTACAAAGCGCATCCGAAAATCGGGTTCACCCCGAAAATCGTTGAGCAGCAGGCTAGGATAATGAATGCTAGGCGTTTGTCCTGTGTCGCTCGTCAGCGACCAGCCCGGCTGATAGTCCAGGCCCGGTACCATTTCGTCGTCGTACCAGTCTTCGGGGCCTTGCCGCAGGGCTTCGCCCAGCAGTTGCCAGCTCAGGCCCCGGTCGGTGGAGTACTGCACGTGCATGCCTGCCCCTTCACCAAAAGCAGCCCGGAAATCGAAGGAGAAAAGTAAGTCATTTTCCACACCCGACAAGTCGAAAGGAGGGGATTCGAGGGCGTAACGAGTGAACAAGCCGTGGTCTTGGACCAGGCTGGTGTGCCAACTGCCCGTGCCAACGAGCGTGCGCAGGGCCGAATCGCCGAAAAGGGGCTTTTGCGGGTCACAACTGCCCCATTCCCAGGTGCGCTGTGCATCTGGTAGAAAAGAAGGTGTTAGCACCTGGGGATAAAAACCCTGCCCGGACACCTCAAAATCTGCCGTGTAGGGAAGCAAAGGAGCGGGCAATATCTCGATTTGCCGTACGAAAGCGCTTTCGTCGCTCACTTTTAGCGATACCGTGTAGAGGCCCGGCTGTTGATAGACAAATACGGGATTGGCCAGGGTGTCATCTGACTGCCCGTCGCCGTCGAGGTCCCAGCGGTGAAAGTCGGGGAGAAAAGAGCGGTCGAAGAATGTGAGGGGGCGGTTTGCAAACCAAACCAGGCGTTCCGGCTCGAAGGCCGCCACCGCTTGCGGACGACCGCCGCTCATGACCAGGCTGTACGACTGGGTCAGCGCGCTTTTTCCGGACACGACCAGCAGATAAGTAGCATCCGGAGCAGGCGTTTCGAGGTAAATCTTTTCTACGTTGTCTCGCGTGTTATCGCCCCGAACGGGAGGCAAATGGGGTTGCGCAGGGTCGAGCACGAAAGGGTAGGTGATTTCCGTGTGGGTATCGCCCACGAGCAAAAGCCGTACATCCAGATCCTGAATCAACCGGGAGGTAGTGTCATTGAGCAGGTATTCCTGAGGAGCGGCGGCGCGGTCGTGCCAGGCGAGCGTAACCGTGAGCGGTGCGCCGCTGGCCCGCACCCGGAGGGTATCTGCCCGATTATCCGTGAAGAAATGCTCGCCGACATAGGCTTGCGCCCGGTTGGCATCGGCTCGCAGTAGGTTGGCGGCTCGCTGCGTATGCAAAACCCCCCAGCCTACCTGGTAGTTGGGTATGGGTACGGAACCTATGGCTTCGGCCGTATGAATCGCCAAGGCCTTGAGCGTGGCGGCTTGCATGGCCCGTCCAGCGTGCAAAGATTGGTGCAACTCCTGCAAAAGTACGAGCGAGCCCGCCACCACGCCCGTCGCCATAGAAGTGCCCGATTGGTAGGCGTACGCGTCGTCGCTCAGGTTGCTGGCCGAAAACAGTTGGGCGCCGGGCGCCACCAGATCCGGCTTGATGCGACCATCGTCGGTAGGTCCCCAACCACTAAAGGGCAGTACCTGAGCATTCAGGAGCGTATCGCTCTCCGGGTCAGCCTGCATCGCCCCGATGGTGAGCACATTTTTGGCCGTAGCCACGGGGGGGATGCAGTCGTAGGGGCCGTCGGCGGGTCGGGGCTGGGTGCTGTACACCCAATCGTTGCCGTCGAAGACGTAGTGCCCCGGCTGGCCGTTGGGCAGGGATTGCCCGCGGTCGTTGCCTGCGGCCTTGACGATGAGGTATTGTGGATAATAGTAGGCCAGGTCGTCCCACTGGGCCGTCTGCTCCGTGTAGCGGCCAAAGTTGGGATCTTGGTGGGCACTAGTGGTAGTGTCGCCGTGCCATTCCCACCGTTGTTGGTGCGTGTTGAGAAACCAGCCCGCCACCTGGTTGTAGGGGTGGGCCGAGAGCAACAAGCCACTGCTGGCCGCATCTTGCATCTCGAAATAGTCGAAATTCCAGTCGAAGGCCTTTAGGGTAGCGCTGGGCGCCATGCCTTGCGCCAGTGGTTGAGTGCCTTTGCCTACGAGCGTACCCGCTACGTGGGTGGCATGATCAGAAAGCAGCCCACTGCCGTCGCCTATACCCACCCGTACGTCGAACTCCTGGTGGGTGGAGCGGGGCAGTCCGGCGTCCCAGAGGGCTATTTGCATGCCTTCGCCCCGCAAAACACCAGACGAATCGGCCCAGAGCGTATTTGTGCGGGTAATTTTGGCACTGGCAAGGTTGGAGGCGGCATAGTAGATGGGCCATTGGCGCGTGTCAAGGCCCTGAAACTCGAACGTCTGGTGTTCTGACTGGTGCCGCAACGTCCAGCCCAGTGCTTGGGCCTGACGTGTGGTTTGCGCGCGCTGCGCCGTTGCCTTGGCGCGTTCGGCATCCTGCGCGCGCCCGCCCGTTGTGCACAAAATCACCACGAGCAAAACGTAAAAAATGCGGATAGAGGGCTTCATGGCGGTGTAAGAAAGCGGTCAGGTATAAGTTAAAAAAATGCGTCAGATTATTTAAATAAACAGAAAAAAATAGTGTTCGCAGTGAATTTATGTTCACCTTCTGACTGCGTATTATGGACGTGAGAAAAGACTGCTGGTTGTGCAATGCGCAGGTTATTTGCCATAATCCGGGATAATCCGGAGTTTAGCGTCAGCACATCTCGTCATGCCGATGCCCATTTTCTTTTCGAAGTACCATGTGGTGCTGTTAATTCTCTTCATTGTAATTTTTGCACAATGTAAATCCGCTGAATCCAATAAAAAAACCAAGAAAAGACGTACCCACCATACGTCGGCTTCGGCACATCTTTACGGCGGCAGTAAGAAAAAAAGTAGCTCCGCCCGGGCCAAGGCGCCCGCCCGGTCGGCATCCCCCAAAGCCACGCCCGCGGCGCCGACCGCCCCGTTGGCCCCTACGGCTGCTTCGGTGATCCAGACGGCCCGCTCTTTTCAAGGAGTGCCTTACAAACTGGGCGGCACCACACGGTTAGGTATGGATTGTTCAGGGTTAGTGTTCACGGCCTTTCAGAGTATCAACCGGGAGGTGCCGCGCGTTTCGCACCAGCAGCCGCAGGTAGGGCGTCCGGTGCGGCAGCAAGAGTTGCAGCCCGGCGACCTGGTTTTTTTCAATACCAAAAGGGGCAAGGGCATCAACCACGTGGGCATCGTGACGGAAGTACGGACCGACGCGGTGAAGTTCATTCACGCTTCGACGAGCCTGGGCGTGGTCGAGAGTGACCTCTACACCGACTACTACCGCCGGGCGTACGTCAAGGCCGTGCGTCCCGATTATTGAGGCCTACTTGCGTAAAAAATAAATCTGCCTATATTTGCACCTCCAAAACACAATGGGGGATTAGCTCAGTTGGCTAGAGCGCTTGCATGGCATGCAAGAGGTCATCGGTTCGAATCCGATATTCTCCACCAAAAAGCCGCTTCTACACGTCGTAGAAGCGGCTTTTTTTGTGCACTCGTGGCATGGCACAGACGGCCTCTTGTCCTAAACAGTTGAGTTAAGTTATACAAAACCTAGATGGGATTGCCATTTGGCTTTTTCTATCCTTGTCACTCGCTTTTAGTACTTCTACGTTTGTTGTTAACCTTGTCCGACTGGCTGCGTTCAGGTTTTGTGTCCGGCTACCTTGAGGACATCATTCTTTTTTTTATCTATCCAAATTTTTTAAGCTATGTTTTATCACGACAAAAAGCTCCAGTACCAGGTGCGGGTGGACAAGCCCAATCCCGTATTTGCCAAAATGCTTCAGCAAGCTATCGGCGGCGCAGAAGGAGAAATCCGCGTATGCTTGCAATACCTGTTTCAGGCGTGGGGCGCCCGCGGCCCTGCCAAGTACCGTGACATGCTGCTGGAAACGGGTACCGAGGAGGTTTCACACATCGAGATGCTCTGTACGGCAGTAGCTTTGAATCTGGAAGGCGCTGACCCTGCCTTGCAGGAGGGCATCGCTGCGCAAAATCCGGCAGTAGCCGCTGTATTAGGGGGTATGGATCCCCGCCACGTGCTTTCTTCGGGTTTGGCAGCCATGGCCGTGGATAGTAACGGAGTGCCTTTTAACGGCTC
>DAIMZG010000048.1:0-11969 GCA_036734065.1 Catalimonadaceae bacterium | reverse complement strand
GCGCCTTTCTGGTACGATTTCCCCCAAAACCTGACCGATACCACGGCCCGCTACCAGATCTGCCTGGTGGTGACCACCCCGCAGGGCTGCGCCGACACCTTGGTACGCGACGTGCTGGTGCGTCCGTTCGTGGCCGCGCAGTTCGAGAAGTCGGACGATGGCTGCGCACCGCTGACGGTAAGCTTCCGGGCCGACAGCCTCAGCTTTGGCGTTGCGAGCTACCAGTGGGACTTTGGCAATGGCTTTACGTCCACCCAACCCAACCCGGTACATACGTTCCAGAACACGTCGCCGACCGATACGGTCTATTACACGGTGCGGCTGGTGACGGCTAATACGCAGGGCTGCCGCGACACGACCGAGCAGGTGGTGACGGTGTTTCCGCGTCCGCAGGCCAGGGCGGGCGTCGTCGAGGCGCGCCTGTGCAGCCCGGCCGACTTCACGTTCCTGTACCGCAATGCTTTCAACGAAGTCACGCGGGGCGGACACCTTTACATCTGGGATTTCAACGACGGCGAAGTGGTGGATACCGTAGCGGGCCCGCTCGACCTGGCCACGGCCTTCCACACCCGCACGTTCACCAACAACACGCTGGTCAACCGCACGATCAAGGTCAAGTTGACGGCGCTGACCGAAGCGGGTTGCGCGACTTCCGACAGCCTGATCGTAACGGTGACGCCCTTTTTGGCGGCGGGCTTTACGGCAACCCCCGACATGTCCTGCACCCCGCTCAATGTGCGCATCACCGACACGTCCACGCGGGTGAATGGCCAGCCCGTAGCCGACATTGTCCGGTGGTATTACCGCCGCCTCAATGACCAGGCCGTGGACTCGGTGCTGATTGGCAACGAGCGGAACTTTACGTACACTTTCCACAACCCCGAGATGTTCCCCATCTCGCTGGAACTGATTCAGGAAGTGGTGGACAACCTCAACCCGGGCTGCGCGAAGCTGATGCGCGACACGCTGACGGTGTATCCTAACCCGCGGCCGCGCCTCAATGCCCCCGCGAGTGCTTGCAGCAACAGCCCGGCCACGTTTGGCTTCCTGCAGTACGTCAGCTCGGGCGGCGAGCAGCACATCTGGGATTTTGGTGACGGCCACAGCGTGATGAGTTCTGAGGGCGGAGCCGTGACGCACACCTTCGTACACACGGGCCTGAGTGATACGGTCTACACCGTGCGCGTCTATACCTTCAATAACTACGGCTGCGATTCGCTGCTCACGCACCAGATTACGGTCAAGCCCGTGCTGGAGGCCTACTTCCCGCCCGTGCCGCCGAGCTGCGCGCCGTATCTGAACGTGCCGATTGTGGATAGCTCGTCGCTGAGTGTGACCTCGCGCCTCTGGCGGGTGTTCGATGCCGACAACCCCACGGTGGAGCTTTTCAACCCGACGGCGGCCGAAAATCCCACTTTCAACTTTACCGAGCCGGGCCGCTACTTGGTGCGCTTGCAAGTGGGCAATGGCCGCCCGGCCGCCCTCGACTCGTGCGCCGTGACCTTCGAGCGCGTCGTGACGGTCTATCCCACGCCCGAACCGACGATTGTAGCGCCCGACACGGCGGCTTGCTCGCCGCTGACGGTGCTGTTCGAGAATGGCTCGGACACCACGGGTATTCCCGGGCCCATCCGTTATATCTGGGACTTTGGCGACGGCACAGCCCCCGTTGAGATGACCACCCGGGCACCCGTGACTCATACGTACACGCACCGCTTTGGCATAGAAGGCAACCAGGAGATCATCCGCACCACTACGCTGACAATGATTTCGGGCGACAGTTGCGTGGGTACGACCACGCATAGCGTCACGGTGCGCCCGGCCCTGCAAGCCGAGATTGACCACATCCTGCTTGAAGACCTGGCTTGCTCGCCCTACCGTTTCCGGTTGGTGAACAACTCCTCGCAGGCGGCCAACGGACTGGATTATCGCTGGCGCGTCTGGAGTCCGGAGGGCGAAGACATCACGCTGTCCGCCGGGCTAAGCCCGACGTTGCACACCCAAACGGGCACGTTTACGCTGCGCAACACGAGCGACACGGTGCAGACGTACCGGATTGAGTTTACGGTGGGGCGCGGCCTGGGCATTGCCCGCTGCGACGCCCACGCCGAGCTGACCATTGCGGTGTTGCCCCGTCCCAAGCCCTTCGTGCGGGTAGAGCAAAACACCTGCGACACGATCCGCGTCCGCTTCGACGGCACGCGCACAATTTCCGATCAATTGGCGGTCAACCTTGATTCGGTGGTGTGGGTGCTGACCCGGCAGACGCTTTCGGGCGATGTGGTGACTTCGTTGCCGGGCAAAGGGCTGGCCTGGGACACGACCCTGGTCAACCTGACGCCGACGCCGCTGCGTTACACGATTCAGCTGCGGGCCTTCACGGCGGCAGGTTGCGATTCGATCTCGGCGCCCGTCGAGTTCAGCGTCAATCCGCTGATTCGCGTCAACGCCGGGCCGGATCGGGTAAGTTGCGATCCTTTCGACAACACCCTGACGGCGGCGGGCTCGCTCAACATACAACGCTACACCTGGCACGTACTGCTCGACGGCGTGCCCTTCGAAGCCGCTGCGCCGGGCACGGGCTTTACGTATTCGCCGTTCTTGCCCAACCAGACGGCCGACCCGGTGGTCTATACCGTGGCCCTGGAGGGACGCACGATTCACCCCGACGGCAACGCCTGTTTTGCCTACGACACGCTGCTGGTGACGGTACATCCGCAACCCCAGGCCCGGTTTGAGTTTGACGGCCCCAGCGAAATTACCTTGCCCGACAACGTAGTGCGGGTACGCAATACGACGCCCTTCCGACTGGAAAACCGGGAGCGCTGGGACTTTGTATGGCACTGGGGCGACGGCACGCGCGACACCACCTCGCAGGAGTTGGTAGAGCACGCCTACCAGGTGGCCACCAACCTGACGGACTCGCTCTACCAGATTCGCCTGGAGGTGATCAACCGTCCGGCGGGCGGGCTGCTGGTGTCTTGCGAAGACGAGCTTACGCGCGAGTTTAAGATCAATCCCGCTCCGCCCGTGGCCTTGTTCGAGGGCGGCGGCGAGGGTTGCGCCCCCGTGACGGTGGTGTTCTACAACCGCTCGCTCTACGGCCACACCTACATCTGGGACTTTGGCGACGGCAACCAACTGACCACCAGCAGCCCCGACTCGGTGGTGTGGGTGTACACCCGCGAGGGTAGCTTTGTGCCGCGCCTGCGCGTGCGCGGCATCGGGGGCGAAACCACCTACACCAGTCCGGACACCATCCGGGTGTTTCCCAACCCGAACGTGTCGTTCTACACCATTCCCAGCGCGCCGCGCCGCGTGCGCATCCCCACCGAGTCCATGAGTTTCTTCAGCGTCGTCAACGGTTCGTTCGACAACCCGGCCACGTACAGCTACTTCTGGGAGTTTGGGGACGGCGAAACGTCCATCGAACCCAACCCGGTACACCGCTACCGCCAAGCGGGCGAGTACTTCATCACGCTGACCGTGACCAACGAGTACGGCTGTACGATGGTATTCACCGATTCGTCGGGGGTGATCGCCGAAGCCGGGGGTAACCTTCAGATTCCCAACGTGTTTACGCCCAACCCGGCCGGGCCGTCGCGCCGCCTGATCAGCGACGTATCGCGCCCCAACATGGGTAACGACGTCTTCTATCCGATTGCTCGGGGTGCGACCGAGATCACCCTGCAGATTTTCAACCGCTGGGGCGAGCTGATCTTCCTCAGCGAGCAATTGGGCTTCGGGTGGGACGGCTACTACCGGGGCGTGCTTTGTCAGCAAGACGTGTACGTCTACCGGGTGGACGCCAAGTTTTCGGACGGGCGACGCGAGACCATCGTGGGTGATGTGACCTTATTGCGCTGAAACCGTGAAATAGCTAGCAACCGGGCACGTTGGAAAGGAAGGAAACCTCGGCTACCTTCCGCCAGCGGGCCGAAAAAACAGGTATATGAAAAAACTTTTTATGCTTGCTTGCCTGCTCCTTACGGGCTGGTCGGAGGTACGGGCGCAGGATCCGCAGTTTACGCAGTTCTACGCCGCTCCGCTCTACCACAACCCGGCCTTTGCGGGGGGGGCTTTTCGGGGGCGCATCGTGTCTAACTACCGCAACCAGTGGCCCTCGATCCCCGGTAACTTTGTTACTTACAGCGTGTCGTACGACAACTATTACAGCCGCTACAACAGCGGGCTGGGCTTCATCGTCACCACCGATCGGGCGGGCTCGGCCGACCTGCGTTCGACCACCGTGGCGACGGCCTATTCGTATCAGCTTGAGCTTAGTCGCAACTGGGTAGCGCGCATGGGTGTGCAATTTGGTGGGGGCTTCCGCAGCCTCGACTACACCAAACTGGTCTTCGGCGACCAGCTCGAACAGATCATTGTGGATGGCAATACCAACCCGGTGACGCAAGACCCGGATCGCAACGATTTCAACAACAATATTGGCTATTTCGACGTGGCCTCGGGCTTTCTGCTCTATTCCCGGCTTTTCTGGTTTGGCGCGGCGACGCACCACATGAACGAGCCCAACCATTCTTTCACCGAAGGCAACTCGCTGCTGCCCATGCGGGTCAATTTCATGACGGGGATGAACATTCCCCTCACCCGGCGCCACCTGCGGCGGCGCGTGAGCGGCGCCCCACCCGAAAAGTACCTGGTGCCGGCCATGCTCTACAAGTTTCAGGGCGAGTTCGACCAGTTCGACGTGGGTTGCTATTTGCACTACAACCCGATTATGATCGGCCTCTGGTACCGGGGGCTGCCGATCAAGCCCTACACGCGGGGCCTGCGCAACCACGACGCGGTGGCCATTTTGCTCGGCTTGCGGCAAGACAACTTCAGCTTTGGCTACAGCTACGACCTGACCGTTTCGCGGCTGGGGCCGGGCACGGGCGGGGCGCACGAAATTTCGCTGGCCTACGAGTTTGACGGCAAGCGCAAGAAGAAGAAAAAACCTAAACTGATTCCTTGCCCCAAGTTTTGAGGAACGGATAGCGCAAAGTTGGCCGGAGTTTTTCAACTTCGGCCAACTTTTTTTATGCCGTCACCTCCCGATTCTTCTTGGCTGCACATCAGCAGTGTCCGCAACCCGCGGGTGCGGCAGTGGCTGGAGTTACAGCAAAAAAGCCGCGCCCGGCGGCAGGCGGGCCTGTTTGTCGTGGAGGGCGTGCAGGAAATTGCCCTGGCCCTGCGCGGGGGCTATACCCTCGAAAGCCTCTGGTATTGCCCGACGCTGTGCAGCGCGGCCGACTGGGAGGCCCTCGCGGCGCAGGCAGCGCCGCCGACTACGCTCGTAGAGATGGCGCCGGAGGTGTTCGCCAAGATGGCCTACCGCGACACCACGGGCGGCGTGCTGGCCATTGCCCACGCCCGGCCGCTCACGCTCGACGCGCTGCGCCTGCGCGACCAAGCCTTGGTGCTGGTGGCCGAAGGCATCGAAAAGCCCGGCAACCTGGGGGCCTTGCTGCGCACGGCCGACGCCGCCCGCCTCGACGCCGTGCTGGTGGCCGACCCCAAGGTGGACTTCTACAACCCCAACGTGATCCGGGCCAGCGTCGGTACGGTGTTCACCCGCCCGCTGGCGGCGGCCACCTCGGCCGAGGCCATTGCCTGGCTGCAACAACGGGGCTTTTGCCTCTATGCCACCGAACTGGAGGCCTCGGTGCCCTACCACACGGTGGACTACCGGGGGCCTTCGGCGATCGTGATGGGCACCGAGGCCACGGGGCTGAGCCAAGCTTGGCGCACGGCTGCCGATGCCCGGATCATCATTCCGATGCGGGGCGTGGTGGATTCGCTCAACGTATCGGTATCGGCGGCTGTGGTCATCTTCGAGGCCTGTCGGCAGCGGGGGTTTGCCTGATGGTTGCGCCACGAATCGGGTTTGGTGGGCTAATAAGCCGTGGCGTACGGCGACGCTGATTTGTTGGCTAGGGCTTTCCTTCAGAAATATTTTGCCTTATTGAACATTGTTTGAATGACGGCAAAAGACCGCTCCTGTTTTTGATGGCTATTTTTATGTGTCTGATTCTTTTTGCCTGGCAAGCGCACGCCGACTATCCGCTGGTGGTAGCTGCCAACCGGGATGAGTTCTACGAACGGCCCGCGCGGCCGGCCGCTTTCTGGGACGAGCAGCCCGATTTGCTGGCCGGGCGCGACGCGCGCGGGGGCGGCACCTGGCTGGGCCTGACGCGCACCGGGCGTTGGGCGGCCCTCACCAACTTTCGGGACCTGGCCCACGAACGCCAGGGCGCGCCTTCGCGGGGGGCTTTGCCGCTGGATTTTTTGCAAGGCACCGCGTCGCCCGGCGACTATTTGCAGCGCCTGGCGCCAACGGCCGGGGTTTACAACGGCTTCAATTTGCTGGTAGGCGACCGCACGCAGCTTTGGTACTACTCCAACCGACCCGAAAGCGGACCGCCCGTGGCGCTGACGCCGGGTGTGTATGGCCTCAGCAATGGCCTGCTCGACGCGCCCTGGCCCAAAGCCGTGACGGGCCGCCACGACCTGAGCCGATGGCTGGCTGCCCCCACCGACGCGCAAGCCCTGTTCGAAAAGCTGTATGACCGGGCATCAGCACCCGACGAACAGCTTCCCGATACGGGTGTGGGTCTGGTGCTGGAGCAAGCCTTGTCGGCGCGTTTCATTCACATTCCCGAACGGGCCTACGGCACGCGTTGCAGCACGGTGTTCTACTGCCAAACCGACGGCACCACCTCCTTCGCCGAGCGCACCTTCGATGCGCAGGCACGGCCAGTAGGCACGGTGCAACTTAATTTGCACGTAGGGGCTTTTCCCACGAACAACCTGCCCCTACGCCGCGCGTAGAATCAGGCAAAATCACTCATTTTGAAGATCATGCATAATCAAAACAAGAAAAATACCACGCCTTGGTGGATCGGGCTTTGCCTAGTGGGTTCACTGGCCCTGAGCAGTTGCGGGAGCAACGTACCCAAGTCTTACACGGATCCTTACGGCGGTCGCGTCAACGACGGCCCGCAGCCCAAAGATGCGGGCATATCGGGCATCGAAGGCCGCGAACGCATTCAGAATAACGACGTGGACGGCGACAATGGCCGCGTGGTGGCGGCTCACGAAGCCCGCCTGCGCAACGAACCGCCGCCCGCAGCCGAGGATTTGCCCACCGAAGACGGCGAAGAAATGGGCGGTGCCCAGGCCGACGAGGCGGGTGGCTCCGGTGAAGGCAGTGGCACGGACAGTACCGGAACGGGTGGTGCCAAGGCAAACGGAGACGCCGAACCGGAGGCAGGTGAAAATGGCTCTGAGAAGGGCAGTCCCAAAGACTAGCCTACCTGAGACCCTCCAAGAAAAAAGCCCGCCCAGCTATTAGCTGGGCGGGCTTCGTATGGAAGGGGTTTAACGCTATTGCTTGACGAAGCGCTGGGTATGAATGACGCCATCTACGGACGTACGCAAGATGTACAGACCGGCGGGCAAGCCGCGCAGATCGAACACCTCGGAATAGGGGCTTTGCGCGTACTGGCGTTGACCGAACGCAACCACCTGGCCCAGCGGGTTAATCACACTGACCGCCACATTTCCCGTAACGGGCTGCTGGGTGCTCACCTGTAGTTGGTGCGCGACGGGGTTGGGATATACCTGCCACGTGAGGCTGGTTTCCAGGGCCTGGCCGACATCGCCGATCGTAGTCGCTAGCCAGTCGTCTTGGTCACCCGGAAGGGAGGCGTTCGTTTGGCACGCCGCCCGGGGCGACTCGGGCCGATCGGTACTAGTAGCAAAGCCTTCGGACACGCTATTGGCCAAATACAGCACGATCCGATCCAAGGCGTGGCCATTCGAGCGACCCGATACATTCAGGGTATAGGTTCCCGCTTGTCGGAACTCCACAAAAATATTGTGAGGATCGTTGTCGCGCGTGGTGGTTTGCCACGACCAGGTATTGGGCTGATTGGTGTAAATCTTGAAAAACCCGCTTCGTTTCTCTCCTACGTAACCGCTGCCCGAGCCATTGTTGCGTTCACCGTAGAAATCATTGGCATTGGGCACGTTCACCCGCAACCAGTTGTCGTTATGTTCGGTAGTCTCGTTGGGCACTAGGATGCGGCTGCGCCATTGTACCCGGTACTTGCCCGGCTGCGTGATCTGAAATTCGTACGTGAAGATTTCGTTCGTATTGGGCGCGCCGAAGCGGTTGGGGCCGGTATATTCGTAGAAGCCCGCACCCGTAAAGCCGCTCGGCGAAGTGCGGGGCGTCCAGTTGACGATATTGGGTACCGACTCAATCTCCATCACCACCAAGCCATTCTGCGCCTGGAATACGCCGCAACCCGCACTCGGCGGCGGGGCCGGGGCCGGATTGACGGTCAGGTTGACGTTGTCTGAACCCGTGGCCCCGGCATTGTCGGTAACCGTGAGTTGGAAACTGTACGAGCCGGCCGAGATATTGGTAAGGGTCAGGTTGGCCGTGTTGGCATTGCCAAGCGTAACGGAAGGCCCCGAAAGCTTGGTCCACTGAAAGCCCGTGAGGGTACGCCCCGGGCTAGCCGTACCGCTGCCGTTGAAAGTAAGCGAACTGAGGGGCAAGGTGACGGTGCGGTCGGCACCGGCATTGGCCGTGGGCGGAGCGACCGGCGGCGGCGTGTCGTCGGCGTCGCCCGTACGGAATACTTCCAGGGCGGCCAGTTTGGCCCGGTTGGTCAGCGAGACAAAGTTGAGGCTGAGGGTGCCGTCGGTAACTTGCGCGGTGACCTCGCGCGTGAGGGCCGTCAGCGTGGGGGCCAGGGCTAGCATGTCGAAATTGTCAATCACCGTTTGTCCTTCGGCCTGCACGCTGAACCGCCGCGATCCGGGGCCGCCCGATTGCCCGCCGGGGGCATTGAACCAAAGCTCGGCAAAGTGCAGCACGACGCGGTACTGACCGCTTGGCACGGGCAGTTGGTAGGAGAAATTGCCCCCGTCTGTGTTAGGAATGCGCTCGGAGCGGTAGATATTATCGTCGCTGGTGTTGTTGATGTCGGTCGTATTGCTCACGCTATACATGGCGGTAGCCCCCACAAAGAACTGGTCAGCCGCAAAAGTCCCGATGCTGTTGGTGACGGCCGGGCCGCCTGCGTTGATGCGGTATGCGAGGGTCTCCGAATCGGCGGGCGGGGGTGGCGGGGTGTCATCGCCGAGGCGAATCACCTCAATGGCAGCCACCTTAGCCCGGTTGGCAAGGGAAACAAAACCAAGGTTGAGGGTGCCGTCGCTCACTTCGGTAGTAAATGTTTGTTGCAGCGCCGTCAGGGTAGGGGCCAGGGCCAGCATGTCATAATTGCTGAGAATCGTTTGTCCTTCGGCCTGTACACTGAACCGCCGCGAGCCGGGGCCACCCGATACCCCGCCCGGGGCGTTGAACCACAATTCGGCAAAGTGCAGCACAACGCGGTACTGACCACTGGCCACCGGAAACTGGTAAGAGAAATTGCCCCCGTCGGTATTGGGAATGCGTTCGGAGCGATAAATATCATCGTCGTTGGTGCCGTTGATGTTGGTGGCCGAAGTAGTGAAGGTCTGCGTGGCCCCGGCGAAGAACTGGTCGGCCGCAAAAGCCCCAATGCTGTTGCTGATGGCCGGTCCGCCCGCGTTGATGCGGTAGATTACTTCATCTTCGGTAGCGGGCGGCGGGGGTGGGGGCGGGGGCGGGTTGGGATCGCTGACCTGGCTGACGACAGTAAACGAGATGGTAGTGGCTTGCCCGGCCGTGCCGCCGCCGCCACTCTGGCTGAAGGGCGTCACCGTAAGGGTGTAGCTACCGGGGGCCAGCGTGCCATTGTTATAATTGCTGCCTACGTTGCCGTACATCGCGTACAGGAAGCTGTTTTCCAAATAAGTGACTCCGTTGAGGTTGAAGACCACACTGCCTACGGTCTGCGGGCTGATGTTGGCCCGGACGTTAAGGTTGGTGCCCGTCTGGGAAAGGTCCACCACGGTGCCAATGGTCAGGGGAAAGAGGTCTTGGTCGGTGGTGGCGTTGACCAGCACCACACCGCTAACGGAGGCGTTGAACTGGGCGGCGGCCTGCCCGACGCAGAGACTGCCCAAGAACACGAACATCGTCCACCACAGACGGCCCGCACGAGGAAGTAAGAAATGATCCATAAATGATTAGTTAGTAATGAGTGAGAAGCTATCACCGCTGATCCTTGACCCCCGCAAGGCTGATAGGCACCTGCAAAAGCTGAGCATGATCACCAGTATGTTGCCGCAAATATTACTAAACTTATTGGGCATATTTGCCTGTAATCAGTATTATGAATTTGTTAATTTAAATATTACAATATTTTACTTATATAAAATAAAATGTTTGCAGTAATAAAGATACTAAGCACTGTTTTTACCAAAATAAATATTTGCTTAAAAAATACCTTTTTTGAGCAAATATTACATCAAAAAGGATATGTGGGATAAAGCAGTCTTAGTGCCCAAACCAGGGTGTATGAAAAAGAAGTAAAAGAGAAATATTTTTTGTCTCCTGCGCGTACCGAATGCGCCTGCTAACTGACCACCAGCCGCTCGCGCAGGGCTTTGGCTACGGCTTCGGTCATACTAGAGACCTCTAACTTGTGGTAAATATTTTTCAGGTGGGTCTTGACCGTGTGAAACGAAAGGTGACAACGATCGGCAATGGTCTTCTGGCTTAGTCCCTCGGTGAGCAAACCCAAAATTTCCTGCTCGCGGCGGCTGAGTGCGTACAGCGTCGGAGGGGAGGGAGGCGTTTGGTAAAGTCGCGTCCGAATCAAGCGTAACAGACAGGAGGACACCGTCGCCGACAGCGGGGCGCCGTCGGTCATGACTTCCGCGAGCAACTGGGGGATGCGCGCGGGCGCTTCGGACTTGAGCAGGTAACCATCGGCCCCCCGGCAGAGGGCGGCGAATATCCGTTCGTCGTCGTCGAAAACGGTCTGGATGACCACCTTCACATGCGGGAATTGCTCCTTGATTTCAACCATGGCCCGGATGCCATCCAGCGGCGGAATCTGAATGTCCATCAACACCAGGTCGGGGCGGTGGGTGCACAGGCGGGCCGCCAGGCGACGGGTATCGCGAAAGGCACCCGCCAGAAAAAAGGCTTCGTGGTGTGCCAGTTGCTCGCTACAAACCCGTAGCCAAGGCTGACTGTCGTCGAATACAAGCACGCGGTAGGCCATCGGGAAAAGCTTTAGAATGAAAAGCGGTCTGCCGACTAGGCAGACCGCTCGCAAAATCATACTACGACCAGCGTAGCCGATTCTTGTTGGGGCGTTAGGTGCGCGCTGGCCCGGCGGGCGGCCTGCGCGTGGTGAACCTCAAACTCGTACGTGCCCGGCTGGCTCACCTCCACCGACACGTATCCGTCGGCGTCCGTCAGCATCCCGATGTCGTGGGTCTGACCAGGGGCACGGGCCACCGTCACGACGGCGTCGGTGAGTGGTTGTTGGCTGCTATTGACAAAACGAATGAGCATAGGGGGTACTGTCTAGCTTCGAAAAGATAGCAAATACCAGGCATTACTCAATGTAGTGACGCCAATCAAAGCCCCATATTTTTCCAGCTCTGCAAAAGCCGGAAAACGTTCGACTCGATGCGCGTAGCCGAGTTGCCCGACTGCGACCCGTTGGTGTGAATACCCACGGCGTAGCGCTGGCCGTTTTGTAGTACCCACACAGGCGAGCCGCTCTGTCCGCCCATGGTGTCTATTTCGTAGGTGATCACCCGGCTGGCCACTGACTTGGGCCGCTGGGCCATAAACCATTGCTGGTTACCGCCCTTATCGCCCGGATAGCCGCTCAAGTTGAGGGCAGATGCCCGCAAAAAGGCATCGTTGCGCACGGCAAAACCAAACGTGCCGGTGCGGTCGCCGAGGCGGGCGTTGGCGGGCAAGATGATGGCGCCGTAGTCTTGCTCGCGTTTGCGGCTGCGTGTCCAGCCCGTTACGCTGCGCAGCGTGCTACTACTGGCACTGC